>NZ_JBHSQV010000126.1:0-14805 GCF_042658665.1 Marinicrinis lubricantis | reverse complement strand
GCCTACGCTCTTACAGAAAATCGAGGTTCAGAGAACATTCTCCACTACTATCTCTTAAGCTGTCAAAGTTGAAATAATGAGAATGAGTGCGGAAACAGGAGAAAAAAATACTTTTTAGTAGGAGGAGTTACAATGGGCGGCGGAGTAGGTTACGGTTATGGCTGTGGAGCAGGTTACGGATATGGCTACGGAGCAGCATATGTTTTAGTACTGTTCGTTCTGTTAGTTATTATCCTTGGAGCAGGATATGTTCTTTAATTCGGATCATCGATGGAAAGGGGAGCCTCTCCGATAACGGGGACGGCTCTTTTTTTGTTTTTCGGTGAAAATAATTAAGAGAATGGCAAGGATAAAGAAGGTGTAAAGATGCGTTCATCAGAACATATTGATATACTGGTCTCAAAGTGTTTCAAGATATTTACCGCAAAAAAAGAGGTGTCATCGGTGCACATTCGTTACAATATTGGAGCTATAGTGCTGGCTTTTATACTTATTATTTTTGGAGAATTGGTCTGGATCGCGGATCCCTTACGTTATCATGATTTGTACTGGATCGATCTGATCGAGTGGCTGATTTACCTATGTGCTGCTGTGCCTTTACTGTGGATGATTTCCGCTGCAAACTTCATGATAAAAACTTATCGTGCTGCTCAGCCGCATCGGTTAACGCTTAGAACATTCGCTGTATGTATTCCTTCTATATTCATGTTCATCAGTTCCATCGGGGCGGTTGTTCTGATTGCCGCAGATCCCCGACAGTTGACCTTGCTCGGCTTAAGCTTCGCCGCTGCTTGGTTGATGGCGATGGTAAATCTATGCATCGATGAATGCATCAAGAACAAGAGAATGCCGTGGAGAGCGTTCACGATGATCATTGTACAAGTGCTTGGTTTCGTCTTTTTATTGTATCCGACTTCCTACATGGTGACTTATCCGGGGATTACGCTGAATATGCACCGTTATGCTCATGCAGAAGGAGGAGACCCGAAGGGAAGTATTTCCGGGGTGCTGGTCTTTGAACGTCCCGCTTTTCCTGTGGATTGGTTGTACGCGAAAGTATTTCCTCATTACTCATTTGAGAAGAAAGAGGAGCTGGGAATGAGTATTGGCGAATACAGCCAATATGTTCGGATACTGAAAGGAGATGCAAATACGACCGGGAGCGCTGTAGCCTTCCAGAATTTGGGGTTAGGACAAGGCATCGTCTCAGATGGCGTGCAGATTATGGCAGTAACCGTTCAAAGCGAGTCAGCAGGTCATCTGCTTCCGGGCGATATCATTATTGGTCTGGGAGAACAGGCGGTTGCGAGTACAGCGCAGCTCCAAGAGCGAATGAAACAGGTTGTGCCTGGACAAGAAATAGCGGTTGAGGTTCTCAGGAATAATGAACCATTGTCCATTACAGTCCAAACATCGGTTCATCCAGACGATCCCAACCGAGCGCTGCTCGGTGTGCAAATTACAGATCATGTGCAGTATGATTTGCCGATTCCAGTGGTATTTCATCGATATTTGCTGCATGAAGGAGGACCTTCTCACGGAGCAATGCTGGCATTAGCGCTGATTGATCAGCTTACACCGGGCGGGATCACGAACGGTCATCAGGTGGCAGGAACGGGGACCATGGAGAATGATGGAACGATTGGCCGGATCGGAAGCATCCGGCAAAAATCGTTTACCGTGGCTAGAAGCGGAGCAACGGTATTTTTTGTTCCGGAAGGCCAGGAGGAAGAGGCGAGTCGCGGCGTGGATCCAGGGGAACTGCAGATCGTTCCCGTTAAAACATTGCAGGATATCCTGGACTGGCTAAGTCAGCACCCTTACCGTAAATAAAGTGATAATCGGTGCTAATCGTTCTGAGGAGGCTGCTTATTCTTTTTAGAATCATCGAATATGGCTTTCTCCGCAGAATCCATCATTTGTTCAACAATGCCCTCAATATTGTCTGTGGCTGCAATATTTTGCTCTGGAGGTGTCGTCACACCGGCGAAAGTGAATGTGGTTTCATTCATCATGTCTTTTTTCTTTTTCATAACATGGATCTCCTTCATTTGGTTTTTCAATATTGCTCAAGGTTTAGCGTGCTGCAAAGGCATGAAGGATATGCAGGAAGCGCATATCATGCTGGAACCTTCATCAACGATGATAGTCCCATAATATCCGCCATTTTCCGTTTTCTTTCGCAGTAAACACGTTTTGATGGAGGTCAAAGTGGCCATATTTTCCTTTATATGTTTGGATGACTTCGAAACGGTACACGTTTTGCATGGGCAGTGAAGTTTCGGTCATTGTCCAGCTTTTTATTTTTTCCGAGTCTTCAATTTCAAATGTGAAAGTTTCCACGCCAAAATGATTCATAAACACATGGGCACGGTCTTGTATATAGTCTGCTTTGTTAAATTTATCTTTCATGGCAGAGTGAAACAGCTCCCATGAATTGGCGAAATCCCCTTCCTGCTCGTATCTGTAAAACTCAAGAACAGTTTGCTTGGCGTCTCCTTTAGAGGATTGAATCCATGCAAAGACAAGCAGGATGAAGGTTAGGAATAGGACACCAGCGATGACCGCGAAAAGCGTGGCTTTTCGTCGGCGCAGCTTCGTTGCAATCAAGCGATCAGCCTCCTTATGTGGAAAATGAAACGTTAGGGCTTGTATCGATAATTAGTTCATGTATATGCACAAAAACGTCGCAATAGTTGGTTATTCCGAATAGATATACCTTGTTTTTGGCGAGCAAGGTCTGGAGTGTGATGGATTGATGAAAATAGGGAGGCATACAAATGAATGAAATCAAGCTGAGTGTACTGGATTTATCACCGGTTTTTAAACAAGCAGATCCACAGACAGCGCTGCAGCAATCGGTCCGATTGGCCAAAGCTGCCGAACGACTCGGTTATCATCGATACTGGGTGTCTGAACACCATGATATGGAGCAGCTCGCGTCCGCATCTCCGGAAATATTGCTCGCACATATCGGTGCCTTCACGAAAAGCATACGGCTGGGGTCCGGTGCAGTGCTTCTGCCTTACTATAGTCCTTTGAAGGTAGCGGAGACGTTCCATATGCTGTCTGTTCTTTATCCAGGCAGGATTGACCTGGGGGTTGGCAGAGCGCCAGGTGGGACGGCCCACGTTTCTATGGCATTGGGAGGCAATTTTTTGGAACGGGTTCACCAGATGCCGATTCGAGTGAAGGACTTGTCTAAACTGTTGACCCGCCAATACACCTATGAGGATCACGCAGTTCAAGCTCGGCCTATACCTCCTGTAGCTCCTGAACTATGGCTGCTTGGGACGAATGAGAAAAGTGCTGGTTATGCGGCCGAGCAAGGTGCAGGATATGCGTTTGGGCAGTTTATGAGCGATCAAGACGGGGAGCGCATTTGTAGAACCTACCGCGCTTCTTTCCAAAAAAGCATGCTGAGAGAACAACCACAGGTGATGGTTGCGGTTCAAGTGGTATGTGCGAAGACGAATCGAGAGGCGAAGGAACTGGCGGAGCAGCATAGACCTGATGCACCCCAGTCGGGAAACCTCCCGGAGCGTTCGAACAGCTTCAGGAACACACTGATCGGAACTCCCTTGCAGTTGAAAGAGCAGTTGATTGAGATGAAATCGAAATATCAGGCGGATGAATTTATGGTCGTTTGTATGATCCCGGACTACGAGAAAAGAATGAGATCGTACGAGCTGCTTGCTGAGGCGTGCATGGCTGTAATATGAACGAACATGTCTCATAATAGGTTTATAATTATATTTAACCTTCGGTATTTACGCTGTCTCTGTAAATGCTGGGGGATACGTTCTTATATTGTTTAAACATTCTGCTGAAATAATAGATGTCGTTGTATCCGGCAGCTAATGCGATTTCGGAAATGGTCATGGTGGTGCTGCGCAGCAGATGTTCGGCGTGGTGTATACGAATCATATGAACGTATTCCGTTACACTTTTATTCGTTAAATCCCGAAAAACTCTGCTGAAATGAAAGCGGCTCATCTGGATGAGCCCAGCAAGCACATCGACCGTTATTTTTTGTTCGAAATGCTGTTCGATATATTGAAAAATCGGGTTGAACCGTTCTAAATTTCGCAGTCTCGTGTTGTATTCTACCGGTGAAATGATACGGGTTACATAATTTCGAATCAAAATTGTAAGCAGCTGATACAGGTAGGATTTAATCGCCAGCTCGTAACCAAAATCGCGTTCTCTAAATTCCGCGAGCAGTTGATCCATACATTGCTGTATTCGGCTGTCATTTGTAATTTTATGCTGAAACAATATGCGGTTCTGTGCGATGGGGGTGATATATTTGGTGTCGACCGCATCGACAGAGTGGCTGCCAAGGACCGACGTATCGGCAATCAGTGCGAAATAAAGCAAATCCTCCGAAAGGCTCACACCATGATGCAGATCGTTGCTGTTCACAACGACGAGGTCACCCGGACCAACCTCCATAGAGTGAGAATTGCATTCAATTCGAGCCTCGCCGCGGACGAAATACAGAAATTCAATATGCTGATGCCAGTGATGTGGAAACAGCACGACGCCCGCCTCATGGAATTGGCAGTGATTCACTTTAACCGGAAAGTGGGGGTCCGGCATGCTCATCTCCTCACGCAAGTTCAGCTGTTTATTCATCCTGTATTCCTCCTATCGCACATTTTTACAAAAGTATAGCATGATTATATATGGAAACCTAGAGCCGTTCGAATAAAATAAGGAGTAAGCAAGGAACTATTTTATCTCATGATTTGATTCATGATGAATAGGGCAATCCATTTCATAAATGATCTAAATACCGAATTTGTAACTACATATTGTCGATTGAACCGTTCGATACAACACGTAGTTTTGATTAAAGCTGCTCACTTTTCATCATCCAGTCAATCATCTCAGCAGCACAGGGATGTATCCGTTATGACCTGATTCATTCACAAACGAACCGCGAACAGGAAATTCAAAAAAGGAAGCACGTTTATGCAAAAGAACAGCAGCTCAATGGTGTACTAATAATATACCATGTAAGCCCTTACATGTAATGAGGTGCTGTAAAGCCAACATAAGATTTCATGAGGAGGCTGAAAAGCAGATGAAGATTGGATTAAGTACATACAGTTTGTATTCAGCGATTTCATCGGGTGAAATGTCGGTGCTGGATGCGATCGACTGGATTGTGGAGCAGGGTGGTGAACACGTCGAGATTGTTCCCTTAGGCTTTAATCTGAGTGAAAACCCAGAACTGATCACACAAATTCGAGAGCGTGCGAAAGCTGTAGGGCTTGACATATCGAATTATGCGATTGGAGCGAATTTCATTCAACCGAATGAGAAGGCCTACCAGCAAGAGATTGAGAGAGTAAAGAAGGAAGTTGATATCGCACATGCATTAGGGGCTAAGCGGATGAGACACGATGTCGCTTCAAGACCGGAACCTACCATGCAGCATTTTATGCAGGATCTGCCGATGCTGGCGGAAGCATGCCGGCAAATAGCCGATTATGCCGCCGGGTTTGGGATCACGACCAGCGTAGAAAACCACGGTTACTACATCCAGGCAAGCGATCGGGTTCAAGCACTCATCCACGCAGTGGACCATCCCAATTTCAAAACCACACTGGATGTCGGTAATTTCATGTGTGTAGATGAGGAGTCCGTGTCGGCAGTAAAGAAAAATTTGAGCTTTGCCTCGATGGTTCATTTGAAAGATTTCTACCTTCGTCCGTCTTATCAACCTCCAGGGGAAGGTTGGTTCAAAACGGCGAGCGGTAATTATTTGAGAGGTGCCATCGTCGGGCAAGGTGACATCGATATGTGGCAAGTACTGCGTGTCATTAAGGAATCCGGTTATGATGGATATTTATCCATCGAGTTTGAGGGAATGGAAGACTGCAAAAAAGGTTCCAGAATCGGTATGGATAATGCAAGACGCATATGGAATGAAATATAAATTGGATGAAGAGGTGTAAAAGATATGAAAATCAACAACAAAATTGGTGTTATCGTAGACAGCTTCGGAGTTGGTGTTAAAGAAGGCTTGAAAAAGGCGAAGGAAGTAGGGGCGGATGGTGTTCAGATTTATGCGGTCAGAGGGGAAATGGCGCCTGAAAATCTGACAGCCTCGGCTCGTAAAGAATTGAAGGATTATATTTCATCGTTAGGTTTAGAAATCTCCGCCCTCGTAGGAGATTTGGGCGGCCACGGCTTCCAAGACGCAGTGGAGAATGAATGGAAAATCGAAAAATCAAAACGAATTCTCGATTTGGCGGTAGAAATGGGTACCAATATCGTCACGACTCACATTGGCATCGTACCGGATGATGTAAACGGAGAGATCTATCATAATATCCAAAAGGCATGCGAAGAGCTTGGTGTGTATGCCAAAAGCATGAACGCCTATTTTGCGATCGAAACAGGTCCTGAAACCTCGGCTCACTTGAAAAGCTTCCTGGATACACTAAGCACCAACGGCGTGTCTGTTAACTTCGACCCGGCGAACATGGTCATGGTGACTGGGGATGATCCTGTACAAGGCGTGCATTTATTGAAGGATTACATTGTCCATACCCATGCGAAAGATGGGGTACAGTACAAAAAAGTCGATCCACGAAATGTGTACGGTTCTTTAGGATATGAGCCGTTAGATCATGCGAATATTTCCAAAATGGTAACGGAAGGAGAATTTTTCAGAGAAGTTCCATTAGGAGAAGGCCAAGTGGATTGGGATGCATATCTGCAAGCACTACAAGATATTGGTTATACAGGGTACTTGACGATTGAACGTGAAGTAGGAACTCAACCGGAAGTGGATATTGCAAAAGCAGTACAATTTTTAAATCGATATCGAGCATAACTCCAGCTCGAAGTAAGCCGCCTGTGAGGGCGGCTTTTTTGCGCTGTCTTAGAAGTCTTCGTATGTAAATTTTTTACGCCATTGTACGAAATGTAATATCAATAGATGAAGGGGTTATGCTATAATTTGATATATTTCGACATAATTCATCTTTTTTTGATATTCTGGCTTTGGCGGCGAACTTGGAGGTTGCAGATGAGAACACTCGAACAAGCTGAATGCGTAATAGAACCTTCTGAGGATGGAGTTGCTTTGGCCGTATCTGCAAGGCTGGCTGTGATTGATGACGATGAGTTGATACAAATATTACTGTCTGATTATTTTCAGGATGTTGAGATGGGTTTCCGCTTTGATGAGATTCGAACTTACTCCGATGGAGGGATGTTTTTTTTCGATCCATGGCATGTTGAACCAGGCCGATTTGTCATCATTTTAGACGGGGTTCTCCCCAAGATGGATGGATTGGAAGTGCTGCAAAGGCTTCGCTCCATGAAGGGGTCGTCCGAATACATCATTGTCATGCTGACCGATCGGAAATCCGAACAAGATACCGTGATGGCGATGCGGCTTGGTGCGGATGCATATATGTCGAAGCCGTTTCGCTTGGCACAATTAGGGGAAACGATTCGACGTTTGCTCCGAGGGGATGAACAGTCATGATGACGAAGCCACTTCAACTTGCTGTGATTTACATCAGTGCCACCCTTTTGTTGCTATTATGTCTTCTTCTTTATTTGCTGCTGAGAAAATCGGTTGAGAATCAAATGTGGAGGAAGGTTGGTGAACTTGAGAAGGCATACACACTTCCTTTGATTCATTTCTTGCGAAAAGGTGTGGAGAATGAAGCACTTCATTCAGATATGAGTAAAGTCAAGAAGCTGACGCTGGAAAATTTGCTGACTCGCTTTTCGGATCTCGTTTGTGACGAGGAAATCAGGGATCGAATCCGAGCTTTTGCAGAGCGGCATTTGTTACAAACGTATCAAATCAGACTGAATCATCGGCGTTGGACGGTGAGAATGACGACGCTCGTTCAAATTGACAAGCTCGGTATGAAAGCGATGGAGCCGTACATTATACAAAAAACTCGTAAACATCTGCACAATATGCCGTTAGATGAAAAAATTCAGATTTATCGAACGTTGGCTTCTTTGGGAAGCGCTGTTGTTCTTGAGCTTTGCTTTAATGAAGAGGAAGGCTGGTCTGATTATCAGAGAAGAGACATTTTAGATCGAATGCCAAGCGCATTGTTCGACGGAATTTTCAAAAGCTTCGATTCATTGTCTCCGTCATGGAAATGGGCCGTGATCGATACAATCGGGATTTCGCGAAAAACAAACTGGATTCCGCTGGTGGAAACATTCTTGCATTCGGAAGATGTAGAGATCCGTATTCGTTCATTAAAAGCATTATGTATGTTCTCAGATATGCCGGCAAAGCAACAATATATGATTCATGCACGGTCTTCTTATTGGGAGGAACGAATGATGGCAGCGAAGTGGTTTGGCGTATTGAAGCACGAAATGTATCTTCCTGATCTGCAGGAACTGATGACCGATTTATCCTGGTGGGTGCGTTCACAAGCGGCGCAATCGATTCTTCAGTATCCGGATGGCAGGAATGTACTGCACCTTATACGTTCAGGACATGATGACCGTTATGCTAGAGATATGGCCCAAGAATGGCTGGAAAGAGGAAGTGAATATGGAACTTTGGATTAGTGCGTTTTATATAGCTTTCCGCTGGTTCGGCTTTTCTGTATTTTTTTATATGATTACCGTTATGGTGTTTTATACGTTCTTGATGCTCGCATCAGCCATACAGCTTCGCCGTAATTATCATATGACAGCAAGTGAATCGTATGAGGACATGCTCAGAGTCAGCTACACAAAGCCGATCTCCATTTTGGTTCCCGCGTTTAACGAAGAGGCGGGGATTTACGGCAGTATACGTTCCTTGTTAAGTGTCCAATATCCAGAATATGAAATCATCGTGATCAATGACGGTTCTTCAGACCGAACACTCGAGAAGATGATTGAGCAGTTCCAAATGGTAAAAATCCATCATGTGATTCGAAAACAGCTCGATACTGAGCCTGTACGTGCGGTTTATCAATCGACCATTCACAATCATTTGTTCATGATTGATAAGGAAAATGGAGGCAAAGCGGATGCTTTGAATGCGGGGATTAATTTTTCCAGATACCCTTACTTCTGTTCTCTCGATGGAGATTCCGTGTTAGAACGTACAGCATTCCTTAAAGTCATGAAGCCCATTCTGGAATCAAATGATGATGTACTGGCATCCGGCGGAAGTATTCGAATCGCCAACGGCTGTAAAATCGAAAGCGGCTCGGTCGTAAAAGTCGGGTTATCGAAAAAGCCATTGGTTATTATGCAGGAAATTGAATATTTACGAGCTTTTCTAATGGGAAGGATCGGACTCAGCAGACATAACTTGCTGCTCATCGTATCCGGCGCGTTCGGGGTATTTAATAAATATTGGGTCGTAGAAGCGGGTGGATATTTAAAGCATACCGTTGGCGAAGACATGGAGCTGATTGTTCGGCTTCACCGCATGAATCGAGACCGTCAGCTGGGCAAACGAATTATTTACATACCCGATCCCGTATGCTGGACGGAAGCGCCTGAATCGATGAAATATTTGCGCAGACAGAGAAATAGATGGCACCGCGGTCTGACGGAGAGTTTATGGAAGCATAAAGCCATGCTGTTTAACCCGAAATATGGCACCATCGGAACCGTGTCTATGCCTTACTTTTTAATCATTGAATGGTGGAGCCCCGTCGTAGAATTGTGCGCATATATCCTGCTTCTTTCTTCCGTATTGATCGGCGGAATATCTGAATTCACGATCCTGCTGTTTATTGCATCGATTTTATATGGTTCTGTTTTTTCGATGGGAGCCGTTTTGCTTGAGGAATGGACATTGAAGAAGTATCCCCATGTGACCGATATATTGCGTCTTTTCTTCTATGCTTTAACGGAAACGCTTTGGTATAGGCCGTTAACCGTGATCTGGCGATGCCAAGGGATCGTGCAGCAGCTGCTGGGTAAGAAGAGTTGGGGGGAAATGAAAAGAAAGGGGGTCTCCTCGTGAAACTGCGGATCACTAACCTATGGAATAGATGGACATTTGCTGGTGTGATGATCTTTTTGCTGGCGGTGCTGACCTCCCCTTTCTGGCTGTGGAGAATCGCTCCTGCGCATGAAATGAACGTTATTATCGTGGACAAGACCATTCAGGATTTATCGTACCGCGAACATTTAGGACTTCTATGGGTGCTAAACCAGCAAAAGATCGTCAAGCCTGAAGGCGGGTATTATTCATTGGAGGAAGATTATTACGGTTTCCATCCGGAAGAGGGGGAGAGTAAAGAGCTTCCTTCCACTCTGCCCAAAGCGGATTTGATTTATTTAGCTGATACATATGGTGTTTCTCTTGAAGAACCGAGAAATGAAAACGATGCTCAGACATCCCGGCAGACCGGATTGACAGTTTCGGAGGCGGAAGCCATTCGTCAAGGCCTCATCTTCCATGGGGGCACGCTTATTGCTGAATACAACACATTAGCTTATCCGACTACAGAAGAAGCTCGTTTAAATTTGCAGGATTTGCTTCAGTTAAGAGCAAGCGGGTGGATGGGGAAGTATTGGCAAAGCTTGGACCGTGCTAATGTACCGGTATGGGCCGTTCAGATGATGGAGGAGAATGGCACTTCCTGGAAATATACGGGGGAAGGCATATTGTTGGTTCATGAGGAGGATGAGCAGATCGTTGTGCTGGATCGAGACGATTTGGTAGAGCCACGTGTAAAGTTTCACTGGACGGCCGACGGAGAAGAAGCGATGGGTCTGAACGATGACGTTAGATATGACGATTGGTTCGAAATTGTCGAGGCAGAACCATCTTCGGATATATGGGCGGAATATCAGATGGAAACAACGGCTTCCGGGTTGACTAAGCTGGAACAGGCAGGGATTCCAAGCCGTATTCCAGCCGTTATACATCATCAAAATTCCCGATATGACAGCTATTATTTTGCCGGAGATTATGCAGATCAACCAAGTGTTCCGTCGATGTATCAGACGGCGATCATCGATAAGTGGAAACAATGGACTGCACGCGAGGTTCCAGGTGAGAGAGACGCATTTTATTGGAAGGTCTATGTCCCGATGATGAAGAACATTCTGGCAAATGTCCGAAATCATCCAGCTCCGGCGCCTCTGCAATCCCTCGAAACGATAGAGGAGCAGGGAAGCACACTGCATGCACGAACGGGATCAGACTATATTCAAATTTACCAAGATGGTCACTGGAAGGATCTGCTGGTGAAAGGAGTAAATATGGGAATCGCCAAGCCGGGACACTTTCCGGGAGAAACGGCGATTACGAAACAAGAATATTTGCGTTGGTTCCGCCAAATCGGAGAAATGCACGCGAATGCTGTAAGGGTATATACCATTCATCCGCCTGGGTTTTATGAAGCGCTCTTAGAGTATAATCAGACAGCGAAAGAACCGCTGTACTTGCTGCACGGTGTGTGGGTCAATGAGGAGGAGCTGGTCGCCTCAGGTGATGCGTTTACTCCAGAAATTCAGGACGAATTCAAGCAGGAAATTGTACGTATCATTGATGTGGTGCATGGTCGGGCGAGCTTACCTGATCGTCCGGGCCACGCTTCCGGGGTATATACCGCGGATGTGTCGCCGTATTTATTAGCCTGGGTCATTGGAATTGAGTGGGATCCTGACCTGGTCGTATCGACGAATGAGCATCATACTGGATTATCGGATTATGAAGGAAGGTATTTCCGTACTGAGAACGCACAGCCTTTTGAAATATGGCTGGCTGAGATGATGGATTTTACCGCTCAAGTCGAGCAGGATACGTATCATTGGCAGCGTCCAATGAGCTTTACGAATTGGGTGACAACCGATCTTCTTGAACATCCGTCTGAACCGCAGGAAAAGGAAGACATGGTGAGTGTCGATCCGAATGTGATCGTTCCGCAGGAATCATGGCATGCGGGTTACTTTGCCTCGTACCATGTATATCCGTACTATCCGGATTTCTTCAATTATGGACAAAGTCTGTTGAAGTATGTAGACCATCGTGGAGAGGCGAACAGTTATGCAGGCTACTTGCATGAACTGAAAGAAGCGCATACGATGCCGGTACTGATTGCGGAGTTTGGAGTGCCATCTTCACGAGGGCTGACGCATCGTCAAGTATACGGCTGGAATCAAGGATTTCACTCGGAGAAAGAACAGGGTGAAATTGATGCTGGACTGTTCGAGGATATTTTGCATGAGAAGATGGCCGGCGGTCTCGTCTTTACATGGCAGGATGAATGGTTCAAACGTACATGGAACACGATGGACTACGACAATCCAGATCGCAGACCGTTCTGGTCCAACGCGCAGACGAATGAACAGCAGTTTGGCTTACTCAGCTTTGATCCGGGTGATAAGGGGACCCGCATTGTCGTCGATGGAGACGATACGGAATGGGAGAGTGCCGGAGAGCAGAACGAAGAAATAGAGAGGGAAGCGGCAGTGCTGCCCCAAGTGTCCAATAGTCGCAACGTGGAGGAATTGCTCATCACAAGCGATGAAAGGTACGTTTATTTCAAGCTTCGTTTGAGCGGTTCAGAGCCTGTCGATTGGAGCCTTACGAATGTGGCGATATTGGCCGACACCATACCGGTCCAGGGACAACAAGGCATTCCTGACGTCAAGGGACTGAACAGCTCGCGGGGGATTGATTTCGTCATCCAATTGGAAGGACCGGAGCACTCGAGAATGCTGGTTGACAGCTACTATGATACATTTCAATTTCATTACGGCCATATGCTAGACATGATCCCCGCACCGGCATATATGAGCACACCGAATAACGGGGTCTATCATCCGATTCGGCTTGCATTAAATCGAGAGATCACTTATACAGATAAGCAGGGAGATGTTCAGACGATCCCGTTCGATGCCTATGAAACGGGACTGCTCCAATATGGAAACGCGGATCCGCAGGCTGACGATTTCAACTCATTGACCGATGTGGCTGTCAGTGAGAAGGAGCCCGTCATCGAACTGCGAATTCCATGGATGCTGTTCGGAGTGAAAGATCCAAGCACACAGGAGATCATCGGCGACCTATGGAAGCAGGGACTGGAAGAGGGAATACAGGTGGAAGGCTTTTACTTCACGGCACTAAGCTACGATACAGCTTCCGCAGACGATCAAGTCTCGAAAGGCGGAGTGTGGGATCGTTACGAAAGTGCAGATGGTGAATCTCAAGAAATGAAGATGGTTACGGAACAAATGTGGGTTCCCTTCACGTGGGATGAATGGGAGCAGCCAACGTACAGCGAGCGGTTAAAAGCATCCTACTACATGGTTCAGTCTTTGTTCGAAAAGGCAAATTTGGAGTCAGTACATGAATGAAAGCGGGGATAGATTTTTTTCCTCTGCCATTTCGATCTGATAAGATAGGTTTAACAGATTATGTTTAGCAAGGATGAACGGACGATGCATGCCTATACAACTCATTCGCAGCGGCCCAAGCGTGTCATTTCCGTATACGCAGCGGCTGGATTTGCCACCTCACCGCAGTTTATGAGCCATTTCCTGGATCGAATCGAACAAGAACTAGGTCGAGAAGGAATGGTACTTCGAGCGGAACTTTTGTTTCCTTACGGTGATTGGCATCTGAACAAAATGCGGCAGCTGCGAGAAATTGCTTCGGATTTACGGTTAAGCATAAAAAAACGACACTTTTCTGTAGGAGGACGGCGAATCTTATCCACGCTTCATAAGGAGGATCGAATTACAGGGGATGAGTTGATCCTTATCGGGCATAGTGCCGGGGGATTGGCTGCAATGCACGCAGCACATCGCTTAATGGAGCTCAATGATCGTGACGGAGCTTCCTCTACAATTCCGAATGTAAAGGTGATTCAGATAGGTTCTCCTCGCTGCCGGGTACCAAAGAAACTGCAGCGGAGTTCTTTATATGTGTATGCGACGAACGCAAAAGGGCGTGTAACGGATCCCATCACTAAGATGGGGAGCTGGAGCGGGTGGCCTATCGTTACACATCGCAAGCTGCTTCGAGATCCCCTCTTTTACGCGCCGGATTCCATTCAAGGAGTCCAAACGATTGGCGGACATAAGGATTATTTTAGACATATGCCGCCGTTTGTGAATGAAGCCGGATGTACGAATTTGGATGTAACCGTTCAAGCGATCATGAATTGGCTAAAGTTATGAGTAAAAGCTGCAGCAAGAGAGGGATATGCTGCAGCTTTTGATGAACTCGGGAAAGATTGGCCTTAATAGATCCGATGGATGATGTCCTCGAAGTCCGGTTCCTCCATATGAATATCTTCGATCTGTCCCCAGCGACTTAATTCCTGTACGATGTCAAAAGCCTTAAGCTGACTCCGGTTTCCTTCCACTACAACGCCATTCTCCGATATTTCCTTGACCCTTAGCAGCGGTGTGCCGGCCATGGTAGTATGATGCTCAGATGCAGCATGAAGCAGAGAATCAGGGATGTGATAGCGGCCGTTGTATGTCACGCGAATGAGGGTGGGTAGGCCGATCATATTTCGAAGCTGATCAGTTGTACCGTCATAAGCCAGTTTACCGCCGTTAATGACCATCACTCTTCTGCACAGCTGTTCGATATCGTCCATATCATGCGTCGTCAGCAATATGGTTTTGCCCCAGTCTTCATTTAAAGCTTTCAAAAAACCGCGTATTTTTCGTTTCGCGATAACATCTAATCCAATGGTAGGTTCATCTAACTCAACTTTCGCAGAGCCAAAATCGGGTTAATGGCAAGTGCAGCATGAGTTTGTGATCGATTAGATCGAATGCTTGACGACATAGAAAAACACCGCTTCGTTTGGTAAGGTAAGAGTGTCGAAT
>NZ_JBHSQV010000125.1:0-14680 GCF_042658665.1 Marinicrinis lubricantis | reverse complement strand
TATGGTTTGGTAACAATGGCGGAGGGGAACCACGCGTACCCATCCCGAACACGACCGTTAAGCCCTCCAGCGCCGATGGTACTTGGACCGAAGGGTCCTGGGAGAGTAGGACGTTGCCAAGCCAACCTAAAGACCTGTGCATCTGCACGGGTCTTTTTCTATGTTGCTCGTCCTACACCGTTTGGAGAGTATACGGTTTCTTCCCTTCGAAGCAATCCAACGGAGTGTGTCCGTGAAATAGAGGAAGAAACCGATGCCGACCTCGAAGTAAAGCGATGAAGGGGATGCTGGGTGCGGAAGGACGCCATCAAGCCAACCAAAGACCTGTGCATCTGCACGGGTCTTTTTCTATGTTGCTCGTCCTACACCGTTTGGAGAGTATACGGTTTCTTCCCATCGAAGCAAATCCAGTGAAGGTACGTCCAAATTACAGAAAATATTCGAAAGAACGCACTGTTGTATGGTTATCCACATCCAAACACATTCAATGAAAACCCCTCTGCAGCGGATCACCGAATAAGTGATCTCGAGCAAGAGGGGGATGGAATAAAGGTTAGTTATTTTGATAACGATCGTATGCAGCCTGATAAATTTCCATGTAGCGGTCTAATCCCATTTTTTCGATCTGCTTTACATACGAATCCCATTCGTCGAAGGAAGCAGAACCATTAATGAATTTCGCTTCCATTTCCTTAATATACGTGTGGATATCGCTGCCGACAGAGCTCATAAATTCCTGTTCCTCTTCAGTGTAAGTAAAGGAATACCATAGGTCTTTAATTGCATCCGGTGCTGCTTTTTCTCCTGTGGCAACGGCTTCAGGAAGTGTTTCTGAACCTTTAAAGTATTTGGCCTGCACATATCCAGGATAACTTCCGCCAAGCCATGTGACGTATTTCGTTAGAGCTTGGTCCATGGTCAACCCATCGGGATGGTTCGTAATCTCCTCTACGAACTCTAGAGTACCGTCTTCCTTCACCGTGTAAGACTCGCCTTCGACACCCATGAAGTAGAAGGTTGCTCCTTCATCACCGTAGAAATGGTCGATCCAACGCACGGTTGCTTCGGGATGTTCGTTCTTATCCGTGATCACGAACGCACCTGGCCATACCATCGGGACTTTAATGTGTGTATACATCTTGTCCCCATGCGGTCCTTCGAGAGCACCTAATCCGAAATAGCCTTCACCGTTAAACTGTGTTTTTGGATTCGGGTTAATCGTGGCTCCTAGAATATTTTGAGCCCCTTTGGCATAAAGCTCACTGGACGTTTGTGTGAAAATCTCTGGGTCGATCAGTCCGTCGGCATATAAACGGCTTACATATTGCAGCAGCTCTTTAAACTGCGGAGTCGTTCGGAAGAATCGCAATTCATTCGTTTCAGGATCGACATCGACATGCTTATGGCCAAGACCGCGGTTCCCTACGCCGAAAGCTCCCATTAATTGTTCAATTAGGGGGTTCACACCGGTTCCACTGTATGGCATTTCATCGAGTGTGCCATTGCCGTTTAAGTCTGTCGTTTTCACAGTTTTTAAATAGTGATAGAGATCTTCCGTCGTTTTGGGCTCTTCCATCCCGAGCTGGTCCAGCCAATCCTGCTTCACCCAAAGCGGAGTTCCGATCAGCATCGGGAGAAACTCAGGGCTGTAGAAGGATGGGAAGGAATAGATGTTACCATCCGGCATGGTCAACGCTTTTTTTAAATCTGGATATTTGTCGAGCAAGCTTTTGAAATTCGGAGCATATTCATCTATGAGATCGTTCAGCTTAATAAAGACGCCTTGTTCACCGTATTTCATTAAGTCCGCGGCTGGCACCCTTGCAGAGTAGAAGCCATCTGGATAATCTCCGTTTGCCAAAGCAAGGTTTCGTTTTTCGGTCAAATTTTCAAAAGGCACTAATTCAAAATTGACCTTCACATTGCTCATTTCAGCGTATGTCTTCCAGACTAATGTTTCTTCAAAATTATTACCGTTGGTCGCTGCTTTTCCCGTGAAAAAACTGAGCTCAATCGGATCATTAGTGATTGGCATACCTGAAGCATTTACATTGGAGATATCCGATGCCTTTCCGTTTTCGTCCCCTCCGTTTTCATTTCCTCCATTGCCGCACGCGGCCAGCAGACTTAACAGCATGACGCAGCTTATTAACAGAGCTGTCCATTTCTTCATTTTACCGTTTCTCCTCTCATTTCTTTACCTTGATTGGTTTTAGTTATAGAACTAACCATATATGCTAATAGAGCGATTTAGCCCTTTATAGCCCCAATGATCATACCTTTGGCAAAATATCTTTGCAGGAATGGATACAGCATGAGTACAGGCAAATTAGCCACAACCACCGCAGCATATTTGATGGCTTCCGCATCCATTAATGTTTTGGCATGACTGTCATCACCGACGTTCAGCATTTGTTCCATACGATCCTGAATGAGGATTTCCCTCAGAAACAGCTGCAGCGGGTACTTGTCCCGATCGGATAAATAAATTAGAGCATTGAAGAAGGCATTCCAATGACCTACACTGTAAAATAAAATCATGACCGCAATGATAGGCATGGACAAGGGAAGTACAATTTTCCACAATATTTGAAGATTGGAGCAGCCGTCGATGGAAGCTGCTTCTTGAATCGGCAGTGGAACGCTCGTTTGGAAAAACGTCCGCATGATGATGATATTCCATACGGAAACTGCACTAGGGATAATCATGGCCCAAAACGTATTGACCATGCCGAGATCCTTCACTAGCAGGTAGGTAGGGATCAGTCCGCCGCTGAAAAAGGTTGTGAATACGATGGCGGCAGTGATGACATGTTTGCCAACGAAATCGGTTCGAGACAGTGGATAAGCCGCCATGATGGTCAAGACGAGATTCAAGGCCGTACCGGAAAGAGTGTAGAATATCGTGTTGAGATAGCCGGTAAGGATTTCCTTGTTCTCAAACAGGTTTTCATAGCCAACGAATGAAAAATGCTTCGGAATGAGCCACATCTCACCGTTCAGCACATCTTCGGGCCGGCTGATCGATGCAGCGAGAACAAACCACAACGGATATATAACGATAGTAGCGATGGATGCCAAGATGAAATAATTGATGATTTCAAAAAATTTGTCACCTGTGCTTTGCTTGATCAACGATAGCCCCCCCTTTACCATAGGCTGGTTTGCTTCATGCTCTTTGCCATTTGGTTAACGGTTACCAGCAGGATGAAGTTGACGATGGAATTGAACAATCCGACCGCTGCAGAGAAGCTGTACTGTGCGCCAAGAATACCGCTGCGGTACACATGCGTGGCGATGACGTCCGAGCTTTCCATATTGAGTGAATTTTGCATTAAGAACACTTTTTCGAATCCCACACCCATGATCGTGCCGACATTTAAAATGAGCAATATCATAATGGTGGGCCGAATTCCCGGCAAATTCACATGCCATATTCTTCGGAGACGAGACGCTCCGTCGACCTTGGCCGCTTCATGCAGCTGCGGATCAATGGCTGACAGCGCAGCCAAGTAGATAATGGAGCTCCAGCCCATTTGCTGCCATACGCCCGAAAAGACATAGATCGACTTAAACCAGCCGGGCTCGGTCATGAACGAGATCGGTTCGCCCCCGAACCATGCGATCATCTGATTGATGATTCCCGAGCTGGGGGACAGAAACATGGTAACCATCCCCACGAGTACGACGGTGGATAGAAAGTGCGGAGCGTACGTTACGGTTTGTACGAACCGCTGGAACACTTTTATACGCACTTCATTCAGCATGAGAGCAAGCAGTATAGGGATCGGGAACCCCACTACCAGTTCATACAATCCGATGCCGAGCGTATTTTTAATCAGCCGCCAAAAGAAATAGCTGTCAAAGAATCGCTGGAAATGCTCAAAACCGACCCAGGGACTCCCCCAAATTCCTTTCGTAGCAATGAAGTCTTTGAAAGCGATCTGTACTCCATACATGGGATAATAGTGAAACACAATAAAATAAATGAGTACTGGTGCGATCAGCAAGTATAAATCCCAATTTTTGCGGATGGCCATGAGCAGACGCTTCCTTCGGTTTGGATCGGTGGATCCGGCTTGGTGAACTGATGTCAATTCTGGCGATTTGTTCATAGCACCCGTACACCTTTCGTCAACGCTGCATCGTTTTCCGTACTATGTACAGCACCCCAAATTTCAGCCCATCGTTCTAACTCATCCGTACACACGAGCACCGAAGACTCGTTGACGAATACTTTCATGTCCTCGGGGCGGTTAATGGTCCACGCGATCAGTTGAATATGTTGTTCCTTACACCACTCGATATATTTTGGTGTAATGTACCGATAATCCATTGAAAGATATGAGGCATCCATCTGCTTAAGAAAAGGAAAAAAAGCAGGGGAGTTGTTTGCATTGATGATGCCGACCTCGATATCGTCTGAAAGCTGCCTCATTGTTACAATCGCATCATGGTCAAAAGATGTGACACAAACTTGCTCCAGCACATCTAGACTGCGAACGGTATTCAGCACAATTTCCTCTATGCCGGCGTATAATTGGCTCGTCTTTTTCAGTTCAATATTGACTTTAATGCGTCCCTTGAGCAGCATGAGCGCTTCTTCTAGCGTGGGGATTTGCTCTCCGCCAGCCATCGTAAACTGCTTCAGCTCATTTAGGGTGTAATCTTTCACGTAGCCCTGACCATTCGTCATTCGGTTCAATGTGAAATCGTGCATGATGACCGGCTTTCCATCCTTGCTGAGCTGCACATCCAGCTCGATGTGTGAGAACGACTGATCGAGAGCTGCCTGAAAGGATGGCAGGGAATTTTCTGCGAATTTGGCGGGATATCCGCGATGGGCAACACCTGTGATTTTCATAAAAACAACCTCCTTATCATTTTTGAAAATAAAAAAAGACGATGTTGTCTCGAAAGTCTTGCTGAAATAGCCCCTGCATGTAAATTCAAAGGCTGCTTCGCAAAGATTTCTTCCGGGTTTTCTCATCGTCTCCACCCAAAGTGAACTTTGTTTCAACTATGTAATTGTTCCGTCCCTTCACCAAAAGCGCTCGTCGCCAATCGATACATAATCGGCACCGCTGGTTAAGGCTTGCTCAATTTCCTCATTAGAACGAATCAGTCCGCCTACAATTAATGGGCATGAGATGCGCTCCTTCGTTTCCTGAATAATTCGAGGCATCAGTCCAGGCATGATTTCAACTTCGTGCGGCTGACTGGATTGGATCATTTTGATCGCGGTTTCGATTGCAGAGCTGTCGATCGCAAAGAATCGCTGTATCGTTTTGAGTCCAGCCAATTTTGCAGCGGAAATCGCTTGGCTTTTCGTCGTAATGATGCCATCAGGTTTAAAATGCTCGGCTAAATATTGGATAAAAGAAGCATCCCTGCCGATTCCTTGAACCATGTCAATATGGACATAAACCTGCTTGTCTGCTTGATGGAGGCTGTGAATAATGCTTTGCAGTGTATTAATATTGCCTGCCATCAGATTAACTCTCTTTACTCGGCTGATTCGAGCTTCAGAGAGCTGCTCATCATGTGTTATGGAAGCAATGACGATAGATGGTTGGATCATATGAGGTCGCCTCCTTTGCAAGTTAATGTTAGTTTAAGTACGTTTTGTTATCTGCAAATTAAGGAGGCGTTAACAAAATGTAAAGGCAACTTGTTTAGCTAAGAGGTATAAAACAGGAGGGATTGATTTTTAAAGATTCATGAACCACTGTACCCATCCGATGAGTGAAATCCATAACGGGATACTGAATAATACGCCCCAAACAACACCCTTCCACAGATTTCCGTCCAATTGATTTGTTTCCATCAGTTATCGACCACACTTTTCTAGGTTTTCATATTAGTATGGACATGCTTCTCAAAAGTTAGTCGTATGATTAATCTATGAAAGCCTTCTCATATCAATTCGAGAAAGATTTCATTCGAAATTGATATTAGTTGTGATTCCAATCGCATGCTAGACTGTAATTAGATCAGAGAACGTATAGAGGAGTTTCGGAGGGGAACCATCATGATTAAAGTCAATGATGTACTGCGGACAGATGCTGATTTTGAAAATGCCATTCTTTTTAAAAACCGTGTTGCAGTCACACAGTATGGTTTTACAGTGGATTATGGCGGAATGATCGAGTCCTTTGACAAGGAATACGTGAAAATCAACAATCGTTATTATCAGAGAGCTTCTTATGAATTTCGGGTACGGTAATCGCACCATATGATAAACAGAATAACCCTAGAAGATCGGAAGTCTGCGTTCAATTCGAAGCAGGCTTCTTTTCTTTGTCCGAAGAGATTTATATAATAGAAGGTATACGATGTCAATATAGGGGGATCTTCGATATTTATGAATAATTTATGGTTTGCACTGCTAAGAATTGCCGTTCCAGTCATTCTCATTATTATTGCTTTTCAGTTTAACACTTGGGCTGGATGGGGCTTATTGGTTGTTTATGTGCTGGTGACGGTGTATATGTCCCGTTCCCGCTGGTATGCCGCTCGGGGAAATATGGAGTATACGAAGGGGAATAAAGAATTGGCTCTTCAATATTTTCGAAAAGCCGCGGCCGATCCCAATGCAAGCTCGCAGATGATATGCTCCCTTGGTTATTTGCTTCTCACTCAAGGCCATTGGGAGGAAGCGGAGGAAACGATCAAGAAAGCAAGGAAGAAAGCCAAGGATCGGCAGGACGTGCTGAATGCAGAGCTCAATTTATCGCTGGTTCTATGGAAAAAAGGAGAGCATCAAGAGGCAATCGAGCTGCTACAGAAGCTCGATAACGAATATAAAAACACGGTGGTATACGGTAACCTGGGATATTTTTTAGTATTGGATGGCCGACTGGAGGAAGCGCTCGCTTATAATTTGGAAGCATATGATTTCAATTCGGGGAGCAAGTCCATTTTGGACAACTTGGCTCAGACGTATTATTTAATGGAGGAATACAATAAGGCAAAAGAAATTTATGGGAAGCTGATGACCATGGATTCGACAATCGCTGAAACATATTACTATTACGGTTTGACACTGCTTGCTCTGAATGAAAAGGAGAAGGCCGTAGAAATACTGAAAAAGGCGATGGAGTACGAAGTATCTCTGATCAGTCCCATTACTAAAGAGGATATTCGTGAGAAATTGGAGCAGGTTTCAGCTTCTTAGTTTTCTCATGAATGGTTTAACTTCCCTTTGCACAGCCTAGGCTCATAACCAGGTTTTCAGCAAAGGATGGTTATTATGAAAATTCCAGGCGCATGTCTTCGTGTGTTCCTCCCTATTGCACTCTTGATCGGGGTCTGGGGAGGGATAGCCAGCAGCGCGACAGCCGCAGAACCGAACCTGCCGATATTTACTACGGATGTGCTGATTGACGCGGGGCATGGCGGAATCGACGGCGGTGCAAGCTACGGCAGTATTTTGGAAAAAGACATGAACTTAAGCATCTCCAAAAAACTGTATCAAATTTTAGTCTCACACGGTTATCACCCGGTGCTTCATCGAATGGAGGATTATGCTCTGAGTGACGATAATCGTTGGCTGCGCACAAGCAGGCATCTGAAGGATTTGGCGCTTGAATTAAAACCTAAGCTGATGGTCAGCCTGCATATGAATGTTTCCTCATCTCCTGCGCATCGTGGCCCGCTTGTCATTTACCCCCAGCGGAACCGGATTAGCTACGAGTTCGCTTCACTGCTTCAGGATGAACTGAATCGGTTGTATGGGTTGAAGAAGATTGCTCGAATGGGAAGCGCGTTTTACATACTAAAGCAGGATATTTGTCCCGCGGTCATCATCGAGATGGGATTTATTTCGAACAAACAGGATCGACAGTGGCTTCTTACGGAAGACGGGCAGCGCAAATTGGCCGAAGCGATTTACCATGCTATTGATGAATATTTTATACAGGTGTACTAAGCTTATGGATGACCTATACGGTCATCTTTTTTTCATGAAACTTATTTGGGAGGATCATTTTTTGCGGCTCCAATAAGTTTTTCGCTAGAGGTCGGGACGTATGTTACAATGCAATATTATACACCCGTGAGGTTATTTGCGGTAAGTAACAGGATCGAGCCGTAGGAGCCGGAAGACATAGAATCCCGCTTGGAATGAACGAAAGGGGTAGAAGAACGTTGATGAAGCAGCATTTGTTTTTTGATTTGGATGACACATTGGTGCACTGCACGAAATATTTTAATCATACCTTGGAGCATTTTGCAGTGGAGATGGCAGAATGGTTCAAGGAGGAGAATATATCGCCTGAAGAGATCAAGGAAAAGCAGGTCGAATTGGATTTAATCGGCGTACAAAAGCACGGATTTTTAAAAGAGCGATTTCCACAATCATTGGCGGAGACGTACCAACATTTTTGCAGCAGGACAGATCGGCCCATTCTGAATGAACATGTTCAGCATTTGATGAACTTGGGGATGCAGGTGTATGAGCAAAATTACGAGCCTTACCCAAATATGGAAGAAACGTTGAACGAACTGATGCGTGACGGACATCGTCTATATTTATATACAGGCGGAGTGCCTGAAGTGCAAAATATCAAAATTGAACAGCTTGAGTTGAGACGCTTTTTTGAAGATCGTATTTTTATTGTGCAGCATAAAAATTTAAGCGCACTGGAAACCATTTTGCAGCAGCAGCGTTTAGACAAACAACATGTTTGGATGATTGGGAACTCTGCTCGTACGGACATTCTGCCTGCATTGAAAGCGGGTTTACATGCTATTCATGTCAAACGGGAAGAGGAATGGGAATATAACGTTGTAGATATCAATCATTCCCCTCAGGGCGCTTATTATGAAACGAAAGCGATCAGTGAAATTCCGACGCTCATCCGTAAATATGTGCTAGGAACATCATGATGTTGTGTACTGAAGTTCAAGGCGAATGCTTCGAAGAAAAGGAAGGCATTAACGAAGGGAGGTATATTTGGAATGATCATTGATGAAAAGTATTTGCTGCGTCCAACCGGTTATCAGCCAGTATCAGAAAGGCGAAGCACCCCGCATGTCGAACGGATTAGACCTTCTCGCCGTGTTCAGGACGAACATCCAGATGAGCAGGAGCAGTCTTCTGGGCATTCCTTAAACTTCAAAGAAGAACACCGAAAAGCGGCGGAGAAAAAGCGTGCAGGAGAGCTGCGTTTTAAGGAGGACTTCCCGGAAGAGCCTGTAGAAGAGGAGATGATAACGATCTCTAAGGCATTCTATCATCGATTGTTAGCGGAAAATGAGGAGCTTAAGGAGCTCATGGCACAATTGCGCAATACCCTGAAATATTCGATGACGGGAATTCGGCAGAATGTGATGACATACCAGGTTCAAGCGTCAGAAGAGCAGCTTAAGAAGCTTGCCGCAAATCTGCTTTATCTTGAGCAGCGGAAAAAGAATGCCTATCTTGCCAGTCCTTTAGAATCGTTCGATCGTTCGGCAGGCTGGAAAATCGATTCGTTTATGATCGGTGAAGATGATAAGTAAAGCGAAATATAGATAAAAGTACTAGTTTTCTAGACGAACGTCCATGCCAACCCTCTTCTGCTAACATACAATACATGGAAATCATCAATGTGAAATCCAATGTAAAGGAAGGGTTGCAGCGATGGAAAGAATAAATCCAATTTGCGCGGAAACGATTATGCCGTATCGTGGAAAGCCTGTGTGTGCTGTGCTTCAAGACGGAACACACGTTTACGGATATGTTGCTGGCCTTGAAGGGGATCAGCTTCTGCTATGCGAAGAACTCCCAGCCAGCGGTTTTCTTTCGTCAAAAGCCGAATCTAAAGTGAATAAGGGTGCCAAGAAAGTAAAGGCGAAAAATGTGAAGGGCCCTAAATCGACTAAAAAAAACGCTTCAGCTTCCGCTGATGTGAGCGGATTCGGTTTCTATCCGTATGGCTTTGCGCCTGGCGTATTCGCGCTGTCTTTGGGACTTATAGCCCTCTTGTTCGCACTGCCGTTTGGATTTTTTATTTAACATAAAGCAAAGAGCCCCTTGCATCCCTCCGAAGAGAGGCAGGGGGCATTTGTTTTAATTGGGTTTAATCTAAAACGGCGGAAATATGCTCCACGGTTACTGCCCAGTGAGAAGCATTCCACTCGGGAAATTTATTTTTCAAATAAATGATTTGCGGCGATTCGTGTTTAATGTTCAAATCTTCCGCGATTTGGTTGGACACAGGCCTCGATTCAATCACCTTGACCAATACATAATCGACTGCTGTTTTATCTTTGCTTAGGTAAGCTTCATATTCTTTTAACGCATTCGCGCTAACGGGACAAGTCGTACTGTGCTTCAACAGCAATACGGGCTGTTCAGCGGACTTTTCATAAAGCTGCTTCCATTCATCCACACTGGTGATTTCTCTCCATGTAGCCATCCTCGGTAATCTCCTCTCTTATAACAAGTAAGTAATGTTTCGAAAAGTATTGTACCATATCTTTCAAAAAGTTTTAATCATCCAGTCCTGCCCTGCACCCGAGAGAAGAGTCATTTTCCCTAGGAGTGTATGCAATGAGTGTGATCGGTTCACCAATTTGTTCGGCCAATTGCTGCTCCAACAGCTTGATTTTTTGTATGGCTTCCGGATTTTGATCCAAATCCGAGAATTGGTACTCTGCTGTGTTCACGAGATTCTACCCCATTTCGTTCCAATGTAGCATTCGATCTTCTTCAGATTTAGCTTGGATTGGGCAGTCTAAAAATATACCGTGCGCTAAGAGGTGCATGCCGAATATGAGAGGGAAGGTTAAAGTGTGTTATAATTTGCTTGAATGTTCAAGATTGTAAAGTATAGGAGGCACTGCGATGAAAATTATTTCTATTGAACCAACGCCGAGTCCGAATACGATGAAGCTGAATATGGATGAGCGGGTCGAAAAGGCTCGTACCTATACGCAGCAGAATGCGGATCGGGCACCGGATTATATAAAAAAAATGCTAGCTATTCCCGACGTCAAAAGCATATTTCATACGGCTGATTTTATTGCGGTTGACCGGAGTCCAAAAGGAGACTGGAAACAAATCCTTGCTCAGGTGCAGGCTGTGTTTGGGGAGAAGGTGTCTGATGACGCTTGGCTATCGGGTACAGATACGTTCGGAGAAGTGAAGGTCTATGTACAGATGTTTCGTAAAATTCCGATGCAAATTCGTGTGAAGACGGAGTGGAACGAAGTCAGAAAGTCGCTTAGTCCGCGCTTTGTGGAAGCCGCAATGGAAGCGGGAATGGGTTCGCCTAATTTGATCAAGGAGCGGAAGCTGGAAGACTTTGGCGTTCGGTATGGCGAACCGGAGGACATTGCTCAAGAAGTGCAGGAAGAACTGGAGGCGGCATACAGCAGCGAACGTCTCGACACACTCAAAGAGAAGGCAAGGCAGATTCAGCCGGGCGAAGAAGTAGAGCTTCCTGAGAAGGACTGGTCGGTTGATGAGCTGCTCGAGGTGATGAACGATTCGGATTGGCGCAGAAGATACGCAGCTCTCGATCAGATGAAGCCGGAAGTGAACAGGCTTCCCGTTATTGAACGAGCACTAAGTGATGAGAACGCGTCAATCCGTCGATTGGCTGTCGTATATCTTGGTGATTTGAAAGACGATACAGATGTCCTTCCGCTGCTGTATAAAGCGGCGAAAGACAGCTCCGCTTCTGTGAGAAGAACGGCTGGCGATACGCTGTCCGACATCGGGGATGCCAGAGCGATTCCAGTGATGTGTGATGCGCTGCATGATAAGAATAAACTGGTTCGCTGGAGAGCCGCGCGTTACTTGTATGAGGTGGGAGACGAGTCCGCACTGCCTGCTTTAAAACAAGCGAAGGATGATCCCGAATTCGAAGTAAGCCTGCAGGTTCATATGGCCATTGAGCGAATCGAAGCGGGTGAAGAAGCGGCCGGTACGGTGTGGCAGCAAATGACGAAGCTAAGACAACAGGAACTGCAGGATTCATAACTTGGCAGGTATAAGGCACGTCTCTGTTAAGGATTCTATGACAGAGGTGATGTCTATGTTCAGTGGTGCTTTACGTTCCGCGATGATCGGAATCGCGACGGCACAAGCATTAAAAATTCCATTTGAAAAGCTGACGACGGGCAGATGGAACCCGATGACCGCTATGTCTTCTGGCGGAATGCCAAGTTCACATTCCGCGGCCGTCTCTTCATTAGCAACGTATACCGGATTAAAAAGAGGCTTCCGAAGCATCGATTTCGCTCTTGCGGCCGTATTCGGGTTAATCGTCATGTATGATGCAATGGGTGTCCGGAGACATGCGGGGGAGATTGCGGTTGAAGTCAATAAGCTGGACGCGGAAGTTGAGCGTTTGACGGCAGAGCATTATCCCGGCGAGTATCATGACGAAAAGGATAAGGAATTAAAGGAAATGCTGGGACATTTGCCGGGAGAAGTGGCAGCGGGTGCAGTTCTCGGTGCAGCTATCGGCGGTCTGTATTATCTCATCGACCGCAGTTGATGTTGCAAAGCTTGAAGCAGAAAGGTTTAGGGTGGGAGAAGGATGTTAGATATTGAAATCATAGCTGTTACGACACAAGAGCAGCTGCAGCAATGCTTAAATATACGTAAGGCCGTATTTGTCGAGGAGCAGAATGTTCCATTAGAGCTGGAAGTTGATGAATATGATGAATCCCCAAATGCATGCAGTCATATTTTAATTCGTTCGGCTGGAGAGAATGCTGCGACAGGGAGGCATAAGCCGTATGATTCGGAAACGGCTAAGATGCAGAGAATTGCCGTTCTGAAGTTATACCGCGGTACAGGTTTGGGGCGGATTCTGCTCGAAGCTTTAGAGCAATCTGCCAGGGAACAGGGTTTTAGGGCAGCAAAACTGGATGCCCAGCTGCAAGCGAGGGCGTTTTACGAGAAATGTGGTTATGAGGTCGTATCAGAAGATGTGTTCCTCGATGCAGGGATTCCGCACGTTACGATGAAAAAGTATTTGCAGCATTGAAAGCATAAAGAGAACAGGGTTGCCTAGAAGCAACCCTGTTCTCTTTTCTACTTAAAAGATGGTTAAAACAAAGGCAAATTATCTAAATTGTTGTCCTCGCGACCGTCCGCATTAGATCTCAAGTGCTCTTCATTGTCGCGACCGCGGAATACGTTTAAGTTCTTGATTTCATTGTTTTTTACCATGGCTTGAGCTGTTTTGTAGTCGACCACCTTGCCCGAGGTCAGCTGCAGCTCGACAATATCGCCATCGCCATTTTTTCGAACAGCAACAACTTCTTCCTGACCGCTGTGTTGTGAAGAATTATTGTAGGTTTGTGCCATTTGGGTATCGCCTCCTCTAACCTTAGTATCGCTTGAGGCGATGGAAATATGTATTTAAATATCAAAGGTGTACAATTCGTGTTTATTCATGAACGTCATCATCCCGGTTTTACCTTCAAACTGTTCTCTCTCATCTCCATAATGCATCAGCATCGTGATGCGCTGGATAGATTCTGGAAGAGTGAGAAGTTCCTCTAACGTTGTATGAACGGCACCTTCGCCGGTGAGCTGACATTCATGCAAAATGTATTGATACCCTTCATCATGAACAAGACGCTTTAACAGCTCTGGATGAAAGGTCATATCCGCGCTGTAAAACAATGATCGGTTAAGCTTGAGGGAGTAGCTCTTTTTGCCTGGAATATGCTTCGTCTGGATGAGTTCCGCTACCAATCCGGGAAGCCATTCGAAGGTTTGTTCAGGCTTCACAGCCCTCACTTCAAAATAATCCTCAAGCTGCGTATGCTCGGAATCCTCCATTCCTGCTTTCAAACCATTTTCCCATAAGGTCTCTACTAAATCTTCTGCAATGATCAGTTTAGGCTTGCGTCCAATAAAGATGTTCATGCGGAAGGCAATCTCCTCAAGTCCGCCGACATGGTCTGCATGCAGATGAGTCACCAACACGCCCTCAATGGATTCCAAAGGTTCATTCAGCGCATGAAGAGCTAACGGAGCGGTATTTCCGCAGTCGATGAGCCATTTTGTACCCTTCCACTCAATCATTGCATTGTTGTTTAAATATCGCTTGGAAAAGGCGCTTCCTGTTCCAAGCATGGTTATTTGCAGTGAAGTCAATTTCATCCCACCTTCTAAGACCTTCGAGGGGGATAGATCCCCTTGATTATGATATTCGACGCAAACTTGATCAGCTCCTGCATATCATGAGCTGGAATCAGCATACTCTTCACCATTATATCCAAACCAAGTAAGGAGTAAGCCGTGGCTCTTGGGAATGAAATCACTTCAAATGTTCACTTTCGTTGAGATCAGAGGAGATCCGTCAGAAGGATAAGAAATGAAATCTTATTTTACTTTCATTGCTCTTACAATGAGTTTGTCTAAATCTTGGCTGGCTGAGACAACTTCGGGGTGAATGAAGTTATATTGATTTTTTCTAGCTGTCACCTCTAAATGGCGCTTGAGCTTGAAAATCTGTAATTGCAGCGTATTCCTTTTAATCATTTTGAAATCTTCCTTTATCTAAGATATGAATGGTGTTCAATATGCTCGCATGAATGATTTGATCAAGTCCGAATTTGTGTGTAAATTCTCCCTCGGTTAGCTAGGAGTCTTTACCCAATTCGGGTAACTTTCGTTTTTTGGTTTGATTTGTGTTCTTGTTGCCATGTAAGATACTCGGTCATGTCT
>NZ_JBHSQV010000124.1:0-12073 GCF_042658665.1 Marinicrinis lubricantis | reverse complement strand
AGGGAGTTCACCTCATCTCAATTGGTTGGTTTAGTCGCTTAACCTATTCGAGATTTGGGGAGGTACTCCTTTTTCTATGTCTAAAAAAGTCAGTCATATCAAGGCATGAGATTTATGAAATTGATTCGAATGGCAAAAAAATCAATAACACTTCGGCAGTTTCGTATAAAGATGAATATGTCTTCGAAAACGGAAAGTGGTTGATTGCTAACAGAACATCAACATTTGTGTGGCAAGACAGAAAAGAAATAAACCCGTAGTTAGTTTCATGCCAACAAAAATTTGGAGTGTCAAAGGCACTTCGAGTTTTTGTTTAATTAATATTTCAAAGAGGAGTTATAAATGAGTCACGAAGTTAATAATCATCCTGTAAGATTTGCTTTTTTGTTAGCAGTATTTTGTGCATTGGGACCATTTACTGTTGCCATGTATCTTTCATCATTTCCACAAATCATGAAGTTTTTTGAAACAAACGCATCCATGGTTCAAGCAAGTTTGACATCTGCCCTGTTAGGATTATGCTTAGGTCAAATACTAATTGGTCCCTTAAGCGATGTACATGGCAGACGTAAACCGTTACTAGTTTCGATGATATTGTTTTTCATTTCCTCTATCGGTTGTGCTTTTTCTCCAAATGTTGAAGTGTTTATTGCGCTGCGTTTTATACAAGGATTTTCGGCTTCTGCTGGACTTGTTATCGCTCGTGCAATAGTACGTGATGTTTATAATGGAGTTGAATTAACAAAGTTTTTTACACTTCTTACGACAATAACCAGTGTTACCCCATTAATTTCGCCTCTATTAGGGAGTGCTGTTGGATAGGCTACACTTAGTTGGACAGAAAAAATAAGGGCTTGTAGAATAAAGCTATTACACTAAGGGAGCGGATCTCTACAATGTCCAAACAACCACGCCGCACGTAATTCGTGGCGCACGCACCGACGTAAGGTTCGTGTATATTACCTTAATCGGTACAATCTCCTCATTTTGGAATAAATAAATTGTGTATCTCTCTTCGCTTTCACGATTCTCTTCAATTTCCCTTCACTCCGACTCTCCTTGGTTTATCTGTTCCAGTAGGTTAATCACATGCTCCGTTTCTAGAAATTCCTGCACCCGATATTTTTCGTTCCCGGAATCATCAATAAAAATTGTGGTTGGATTTTTCTTTACCCGATAAAAATTAGTCATTTCTGTCTGAACATCTATGAAAACCGTCTCTAACTCAATTTTTTCAAATATCCTTATTACTTCCCTTAAAACAGTGCCCATCGAACGCCCTAACGGGCAAGCGCTAAGGGTAAAAAGCATAATTTTTTTAATTTGGCTGTCCATTAAGCACCTCTTTGTTCCATCTTAGATACAGATTGATCCATAATCTCATAATTGATGGCACCTTGAAATTTTTCACGAATAATGCCGTCAGAGTCGATCAAATAAGTCGTTGGATAAGCAACCACTTGGTACAGCTTACTTACTTGTCCCTTTTCATCGAACACGATTGGGAAAGTAAGTCCGAAATCAGCAACGAAAATCGGAACATTCGCAACCGACTCTTCCGTATGAGTTAAGTTCACGCCAAGAATGACCACTTCCTCTGTTTTGAAATCGTTATAGAATTTCTCCATATGAGGCATCTCCACCCGGCAAGGAGGACACCAGGTTGCCCAAAAATTTAGAAGCACTTTCTTTCCGCGATAATCTGTCAGTTTTACCTCTTCCCCATCTAGGGAAACAAGTTGAAAGTCTGGAGCCATGTTACCAACTTGAGTACCAACTTTCACTTCGGCTGTTTCTTTTTGTGTTGAATTTGAAGCTTCCAGATTTGACTGGGAATCACGGGAATCATAAATCCCCCATCCCACAAGCGCCAATATAACGATGATTGCTATTACGTTTTTCTTCATTTCCATACACCCCGCCTAATAAGTAAATTGAGCAAGCCAAGAACTCATTTTTTCAAGATGACCTGTAAACAGCAGCAGCCCCAAGATCACAAGAATCCAACCGTTTGCAACGGACAAGTAAGGCAGCCATCGATTAATCTTTTTTACAACATTCAATGAATAGGTGATGAGAAGAGATATAAATAAAAAGGGCAGTCCTAATCCAAGCGAATAAATGAATAGCATCATTACTCCGCTGTACACCGTATTAGATGAGCCGGCTAACAGCAGAATGGAAGAAAGGGCGAGTCCAACACATGGCGTCCATCCGGAGCCAAATGCCACACCCATGATAAATGAGTTCCCGCTTCCTCTGCCGGTCAGCTTTTGCCCAAACCAGCTTTTTTCAAGCATAAGCATTCGTAATTGCAGAATCCCTGCCATTTGCAGTCCAAAAATAATAATCAACAATCCGCCTAACTTTCCAATCATATCTCTGTACGTAACAAAGAACTGACCTACCCAACTGGCGGACGCACCCATAGCGACGAAAACAACGCTAAAACCAAGGATGAACCATACCGACCGGGAGAATATCGTTCTTTTTTTAACAAGAATTTTATTATCTCTTACCATCGATCCGGTCAACTGGGATACGTAAGCCGGAATAAGCGGGAATATGCACGGTGAAAAAAAAGATAATATCCCAGCGGTAAATGCTACGAAAAATGTTACGTTTTCCAAATGAGTCCCCCCCTTACCTTCGACCTCTTTCTATACCAAGTGAAACTACCACAGTTATTGCTGCAAGAACTAAATACAGGCTTTGCTCACCATTGAGACCCCAGAATACATCAGGAGCATGACTAAAGAATTGGATAAACGCATGTCCGATCAAATACCAGAGCACATATTGAATGAATCTGGGCAGGCTTACTTCTTCCCTTCTGATCCAAACTCCCAGTATCACGTGTGACCAAATCATAGCCAACAAATGGAACATCCAAGTGAAATGGTTCGTCGTAAAGAGCAGTAAATGGTACGTCCCATACATTCCAAACCAACTTACTGCCGCGCCATCCAATAATATTGACCATGGAATACCGTTTTTTCTTTTTTTAAGAAATAAATATATGAGGACCGCTCCAACCGCCAGCCATATCCCCGTAATCCCCCCATCAAAATACAGAATCATCGCTGGTTGTCTGATTACTCCCAGCGGGTCGAAGAGAATCAAACTAAATTTCCAAACTAAAAATGATAAAAGAATAGAATTTGTAAACATGCTATCCATTTCAAAACTACTGGAATCTGTTTTATTGATTCGAAATTTCAAAACAGCGTAACCCGCTAAAACGGAGAGTAATAAAAAAAACATCTCCCTCTCCAAAACAAAAGGACCTATAGTCAGCGGCGTCATGGCACTCCCCCTCTACAAGCCCTATCTTAATTACCCAATGTTAAGATTCGTTAAAGCAGGATGGAAAATTTTACGCCCAGGTAGGCTCACACCTCCATGATAATTTGTATCCAAGGCTCTTACGTGAGAGTCAACAAATGTAACCAGGAGGTTTTTACATGTTGAAGAGTAAAATTGCTGCTCTATTGATCCCTGCAATGCTAGGAGTTTCATACGTTGCCGATCATAACGCTGCTTTTGCAACAGCTAACTCGAATGGTCTAGTGGTCAAAACGGTTAACTTCAGAGAAAAACCCTCGTTGTCAGGGGATCAAATTCGCTATCTTTCATCTGGGGAACAGCTGAAGATTCTTGATGAAGTCAATTCTTACTGGTACAAGGTCGAAGATCGGAATGGAACGATTGGTTATGTATCTTCCCAATCTCAATATGTTCAGGTGGTCAACAGTGAAACTGGTGTGGTCACTAGCAGTGTTAACTTTAGGGACAAGCCTTCCCTGTCTGGAAAACGCATCCGCTATCTTACATCCGGTGAACGTGTCGAGCTTATCGAAAAAGTGAATTCATATTGGTATAAGGTGAAGGATGCAAATAGAACCAATGGCTACGTATCTACCCAGCCAAAATATATAAAATTCGGGGCATTGTCCCCCACTCCAGGTAAGCCAGAAACAGCGCCAGCAAACATAGAAGAGATCATTCAATCAGGAATGAAATACTTAGGAACGCCTTATGAGTTTGGATCGGATCGCTCCACAGTGTCAACCTTTGATTGTTCTGATTTCGTACGTCAAGCGTTTAAAGAAGGAAGCGGTATTACTTTACCGGCAGATTCCAGAAAACAGGCTGATCATGTAAAGAAAATAGGAAAAACGACTACAAATTGGCGAGATCTTAAACCAGGTGATTTAATGTTTTTCATGTCTTATAAGGGTTCTAAAGAATCGAGTTACTCCGGGATCAATAAAGCTAAGCAACGGATCACACATGACGGTATTTATTTAGGTAACGGGAAAATTCTGCATACGTATTCGAAGAAGTCAGGCGGGGTACGAGTGGATACCATCGAAGGGAAGCATTGGGAGTACCGGTTCGTTTTTGGAGGAAGTGCAATCAAATGATCCATTCTATGGGACGGCAGAAGCCGTCCCTTTTAACGTTTCACTTGGGATGCTTGTATAACGCAATGCTTGACGGCGAGGGGCTCTAAATCAACGGCAACGCAAAGCGTTTCAAACCATTCCGTTTCCAGGAAAGCCAATGCTTCTTGACGTTTCTGAAAATTCCCCCCGCCTTTCTTTGATCTCATTTTTACATCTGAGAACGTAAGGAGCAGTAATTCACAAATTAATTCCGTATAGCCAGCGGGCAACATTCAGACATCCCTCCTACAAAAAACTTAACAACGAACTGTTAAGGTTCTTTAAAGAGGGGATTGGAAAATGCTGTTATGATTCACTTTGGATATAGCCATAATAAGCATGATTTGTGCAAAAGGAGGACCATATGGCATACGAACTTACGATTATTCAACAAAATGATACCCATGGATATATCGAAACGCACCCGGAGTTTTTTTGGGGATTTGAAAAACCACAGTATCGGATGGCTGGTGGGTTTGCGCGAATTGCCTGCTACGTAAATACTGTCAAAAGAGAACGTGCAAACGTTCTGTATGTGGACGGAGGAGATCTTTTTCACGGGACAGGACCAGCCGTCTTATCCCAAGGAAATACAATAGTCGAGCTCATCAATGCAATGAAACCGGATGTTTTTGTCCCTGGAAACTGGGACTTTGCATATGGTGCTGTACAACTACAAAGCCTAGCGGAGAAAGTAAACTGCCCGACAATTGCTGTGAATGTACATAAACAGAACTCAAAAGTTCCCTTCTTTAGCCCGTATACCATCAAAGAATTCCAAGGTTTTAACGTTGGAATCATTGGTTTAACCTATCCCTATGTTGATCAAACCATGCCCGATTCATTTTCCAACGGCTTGTCTTTTTCTTTAGGGTTGGAGGAACTGCAAATTCAGATTGAAACACTTCGAAACAAACTCAAAGTTGATTTAATCATTGTAGTAAGCCATATGGGTCTTCCCCTGGATGTAAAGCTATCCTCTATTGTGCGCGGGATTGACATCATATTAAGCGGGCATAGTCACGACCGGCTAACAGCTCCGATTGTTAAAGACGGCTGTATGATCATTCAATCAGGGTCAAGCGGCTCTTTTCTTGGCAGGCTTGATGTATCGATTGATAACGGTAAAATAACTGGAGCAGCGCATCAATTAATCCCCCTATATGCTGAAGATTTTCCAGAGGATCAAGAAATACTGGAAATGATTGAAGATAACCTAAAGCCCTACAACAGCATGCTTGCAGAAGAGATTGGAGTTCTGAAATCTCCCCTCCATCGCATGACGTTAAACGAGGCTCCAATGGACCGTTTGATAACAGATGCTTATCTTAGCTTTATAGATGCTGACGTGTCTTTTTCGCATGGCTGGAGATACGGAGTACCTGTTTTACCGGGGAAGATCTGCTTAAAGCAAATGTATCAGATCATTCCGACCAATCCCCAGCTATTTGAGCTAGAAATTGAGGGGGCAAGATTACTTCAATCGTTAGAAAATAATTTGGAGCAAGTTTTTTCAGTTGATCCTTTTCAGCAGAAGGGTGGTTATGTATTACGTTCATCAAATTTGATGATGGCATATAAACCTTATAATCCTTATGGTCACCGGATACAGCATATTGAAATTAATGGGAAGCCGTTAGACCCCAAAAAAACATATCGCGTAGTTGGAGCAAGTGATCAAATTTTTAAAAAACACCAAACCAACCGCAAGATCTTACAAATGAAGGCGCATGACGTAATCAAAGCCTATTTTTCTTTAAAGAAAGAAGTAGCAATTGATGAGAAACGATTTATCTACTCCATATAAAAATAACCTTTGGCGGGACACATATATCCCGCCAAAGGTTATTTTTGTGCAATGATTACGTAATGAGAATCGGACGGAAATGTTGTTGAGATCACAGAGAATCCATGTTCCTCGAATGCCTTCTTCATATCATCGGAATGAATTCGATGTTCAAACGGAGGACCTTGCTCCATCGGTTTCTTTTCCCATTCAATACATAAACAACGTCCACTTGGTTTTAAAACTCGTTTTATTTCCTCGAGTCCTTTAGAGAGCGGTTCAACCTCGTGCAATACAAATGATGCGATTGCTTTGTCCACTTTTTCGGGATCCATTGGGATGTCTTCAATTACTCCTTGAACGAACTGAACGTTCATTAAGGCTTCTTCATCTGTCCGTTCCATTAACACACCAAGCATTTGCGATTCCACATCCAAAGCATAAATCGTCCCCTGAGTCATCTTAGCAGCAGGCAGAGTGAAATATCCGGTACCAGCTCCTAAATCCAGCACATCGTCATCTGGCTCTAGATTAAATTCTTGTAGTAACTTTTCCGGCGGCAAAGCCTTACGGCGTTCCGGATTATCCAGACGCGCCATTTTTGCAGGATCAAACCGGCGTTCATTCATTCGACATCGCTCCTTCTTTTCTCTTTCTATAGTATTTACCTTAGTATTTGAAATTAGCTGTCTATGGGCAATGTAAACCAAAATGAGTGTAAGCCCCCATCCGAATCCAACCCGACCTGACCTCCATGCTGCGTAATAATTTCCTTAACGATCGCCAGTCCCAATCCCGAACCGCCGGTTGCTCGTTGGCGTGCAGGATCTATTCTGTAAAGTCGTTCGAAGATGTGAGAAACTTTGTCTGAAGGAATAAAATCTCCTTTATTTGTTACGGTAACCCGATAAAGATGATCTCCATTTACTTTTCTGCCTTCTAATTTTATAAAATTTCCCCTGTTATATCGGATAGCATTGTGAAGTAAGTTATCCAATACTTGCTTCAGTCCAATTTCATCCCCCATAAGAACTGCCGGTTCTGTTTCAACTAAAACTTCAATGTTTTTATTAAAAAATTCCAGTTCAAAGAGCTGAACGCTATTATTGATCACTTTATCAATAGCAATCTTTTCTCGAACTGAACTATTCAGTCGTTTGGTTTCCCAAGACGTAAGCTGATGCAGTTGATCCACTAACCGGATTAAATGCTTTGCTTCTTCATGCAATGAACGATATAACGCCTTATCCCCATCTATAACACCGGAACTTAGTGCTTCGAGATACCCGTTTAAATTACTCAACGGAGTGCGCAGTTCATGCGATATATCTCCTAACATGTTTTTCCGGCTCTCCTCTGCTTGTTTAAGGGTGCTGATCATTTGATTAAAATCTTGGCTTAATTGCCCCAATTCATCATTTGTTACTTTTAAAGGATTTGGGTAAATACCGCTTGTCATTTGTCGTGCTGATTTAGTCAAAGCTTGCAATGGGGATAATATTTTTCTAATAAAAAAATAATGAATAAATGCGGCTACTATACTTGCAGTTATGCTTGCACGAAGTAAATAAAAGTGCATCGTTTCATTAAAAAGTTCGCCATTCTCTTTGTTAACGATGGAGTATTGGTTCACGAGAAAACACGCAAAATCCTTTACCGAAACGCCAGTCAGCCATATAACCACTACAATGACGATCACGTTTACAAATATGAGCTTCCAAACCAAGCTCTTGTTCCAGGACTTAAAAAAATGTTTATTAAAGAGCCACAAACCGATACCCCATTCCTCTTACCGTATCAATAAAGTCTGGCATGCCTGAGAATTCACTTAGTTTTTCCCTGAGCTTACTGATATGAACATCAACGGTTCTTTCGATAACGAGCTTCTCATCATTCGGATACAATTCTTCAAGAATTTGATCCCGACTAAGAATTTGATTTGGATGTTTCATCAGAAAATGTAACAATTTAAACTCATGCTGCGTGAGGTTTATGATTTCACCGTTGTATTTCACCTCTCCCCTTAACGGTTTAATCGTTAGCCCCCTGAAACTGATCTTGCTGCATCGATTTGCAGTACGCCGGAGTACGGTTTCAACCCTCGCCACCAATTCTTGTGGACTAAATGGCTTTATCACATAATCGTCCGCTCCCATCTGAAGTCCTTTAATTCGATCTTGCTTATCTACCTTAGCTGTTACCATGATGATCGGCACATCGCTCTTCATATCTTGACGAATCCATTGGCATAATTCTTCTCCGCTTTGTTCCGGAAGCATAAGATCCATGATCAGAAAGCAAGGGTCAACATGTTCAAACATGGTTTGTCCCTCTACACCATCTTTCGCTTCCCAGACTTCATATCCAGCTTGTTCAAGATATATTTTGATTAGTTGACGAATCTTTGGATCATCTTCAACGATGAGGATAGATTTCCCCTTTAGCTCCATAGAGTTCTCTCCTTGAAACTGGTATATGTTAATCATAAACATGCTTTTTAAAGAAACGTTAAAGCTACGAAAAATTAAAAAACGAACCATGAACATAAAACGTTCTGTTTTGAGGAGCAAAATTAAAGTTTGACAAAATTAACCGACATCAAAAAGAGGGTAGGACTCCTACACGGAAAAAATAACAATGGGTCGATACATAAAATTGTACAAGAAAAACGCTTGGGGCGAAAAATGCCCAAGCGTTTTTATATAAGTAGTACGGAACCAGGCATTATAATAAGCAAATACTTGGAATATTCTTTTCTGTAATTAATTTCCACCAAAAAGGAGCAAAGGTGCCTTGTCAATAAATTCCTAAAGTAGTACATCACAGAAAATGTACCATTCCCAAGCCATAGTGAATAACATATTTTATACTTCTGCGAGGGGAATGAGTAAACAAAATGTATTACGCTGGATATATGTACCCATATCCATACCACGTTAGCGTACCAATGTATAATTATACAAGACAGCCTGTGTACTGGACGATTCCACAAGAAATAGACCATTTAAACCGATTTGGTTATTGGCAATCATCAAACATGAATGGAAATATTGAGTTAAACGACTATGGTCGAACACCATTTGTTGTTGATATTAACAAGGCTACAAAGCAAAATAACACATTTCGAACTGCTATATGGACAGGAAATAACTTACAAGTCACTTTGATGAGTATTAATGTCGGGGAAGACATAGGTTTAGAAGTTCATCCCACTGTTGACCAATTTTTGCGTATTGAAGAGGGGCAAGGCATAGTTCGTATGGGTGATACTAAAGATAATTTAAGTTTTGAAAAAAGGGTTTATGATGATTATGCAATCATGGTACCTGCTGGAAAATGGCATAATTTAATAAACACGGGCAATACCCCACTTAAACTTTATACTATCTATGCTCCGCCTGAGCATCCATTTGGTACGGTTCATAAAACGAAAGCAGATGCGATGGTTGCTGAATAAAACCATATAATTATAGCATTCTCCATTATTCACATCATTGAAGGAGCTTCCCTTATAAACAAATTCTTTAATATTACTAGACCCGACTTATTATAAATCAAAAAAAGGGTTTGGCATCAAAATTGCTAATATAATTGACACCGAAATTGACACGTGATTTGACACGAGTTTTTGTCTCTACATTAGTTATTTCCGAAAAAAATCCCTTTAAACATTCTTTAGCCAAAATAACTGTCAGCTTCAATACCAATTCCCGAATTCCCATGATACGAAAGAAAAAAATGACGTGTCAATACTGTTGTCAGTTTGACCGTCATTTTATTGTCATTTTCGATTTTGCACCTCAAAACGGAACGCTTTACCATGAACAATGGTTCGTCATTTTAATATAAGACTAAGACAACTACTAACGCTAATAGAAACAAATCAACCAAGCCTAAACTTGCAAACGTGACCCATATAGACAATTTGGGCGACCGGAATGTATCACTGTTAATGCCTTTCTGTTTACTCAAATAATCCCTCGTCGCGCATCCCAATATGATTGCACCAAAAACTACAGCTCCTACGCCGATCAGGGCTGCAATCCAATGTCCGAGCTGCTCGTGAGCTGTTGACCGAAAGACAACTCCAGCCGCCAAAAAGCCTAATCCCACAATAGCAATACCTGTTCTTACCCAAGCAAGAAATGTTCGTTCATTCGCTAGATGCTGCTGTATATATTTAGAGTCAACGGTTTTCTCTTGTCCCAAAGTAAGTCAACAACCCTTCACTTCACTTGCTCTTATCGATGCACGCGATCAATCGTTTTTCGACATCCTGTGCTATTCCTTTAAGACCTTCAAACGATTCATTTTCAACCATCCCAATCAGCGCAGAAGGTTTGGGGAGACCAATTTTAGTCTGACCCTCATGTTCATAAACAGCAATTTTACACGGTAAAAAATATCCAGCTAAATAGTTCTCGCTTAACACCCTTTTCGCTTCAACCGGATTGCAAACCTCAAGAATTTTATACTTTTGATTAAATTCGATCCCTTTTTCGTTTAATTTATCTTGAATGCTAAATTGCCAAAGGACACCGAACTTTTCTTCTTTTAACGTTTGTTCTAAAGCGGCAATGGCTTCCTCGACTGATTTTTCAGTATCGACGGTATAGTGAAACATAATGATCCTCCGTAATTTTCCCAATATTTTTTATTTAAAATTTCGCCGTTTTATTTTATAATTCAAAGTATACAACTTGGATTTAGGGGGATTAAAAAATGAATATCTTCAACAGCTTATTTTCTGAAAAATGCCCAAAATGCAATCAGGTCTTACTCACAGACAAAAGCAATGCTTTATTATCCCACGTCGTAAAATCTTGTCCAAATGGTCATTATGTTAAAGAATTTCATCCTGCAATAGAAACCTACATTGAACACAATGGCGGAAACCATTGACATTCTATATTCTCCCCTGAGAAATTAGGTAAAATGTATGTTAATAAAAAACCATCAGTCGGAGGAAAGACTGATGGTTTCAATTATTTTCGTACCTGTCCACCCCATGCCATGATACCACCTTGCAAATGTGCCATGTTCAAGTAACCATGTTTGCTTAGGATACGAGCTGCTTGTTTGCTTCTCATCCCGCTCCGGCAATACAGGTAAATACTTTTATCTTTTGGAATTTCTCCTACTCTGTTTTTAATTTGAGACAACGGGATGTTTATTGCTCCTGGGATATAACCTTGCTTTACTTCGCCAGGTTCGCGGACATCAATTAAGATTTTATTATGATTGCTTTTCAATTCATCCTGAAACAGATTGGGCATAAGGTTTTTAAGACCTTTGACCCCGGCAAATCGGGAATACACAAACCAGGCAAGAAAGGCGACCAAAACGATGTTAAAAATCAAGTTATAATCCATGGTATAACCTCTTTTCTTAGTTCATTAACGGCTTTTAACTAACAAATCCACCGCCTGTTTGACGATCTTGCTTGTATCTCTGCCAGCTTCTCTTTCCTCGATAATGCACTGTTCAAGGTTTACCGCAACGATGTAGGCTATTGCCTTATCCGCTGCACTTCTAACGGCAGATAATTGGGCTACGACATCTTTGCAAGGTTGCTCTTCCTCCATCATTTTCAAAACACCGCGAATTTGACCTTCTACACGCTTCAATCTTCTTTTCACATCATCATCATATTGCATTCGTATTCCTCCTTTTATACGGGTATAGGTATATAATATCATTATTATTCACATAAATGAATCAATTTCATAATGCATCGTTCTAAAAAACTGTAGACTAACCCGACTACAAATTTACAGTTCAAAAATTAAGCTACATCAAGCTGCAACTGACGGTTTATGCGATCACAAGCTAATTTTGT
>NZ_JBHSQV010000123.1:0-12030 GCF_042658665.1 Marinicrinis lubricantis | reverse complement strand
GCACAAAATTAGCTTGTGATCGCATAAACCGTCAGTTGCAGCTTGATGTAGCTTAATTTTTGAACTGTAAATTTGTAGTCGGGTTAGTCTACAGTTTTTTAGAACGATGCATTATGAAATTGATTCGGGTTAATCAAATTATGAAAAATTTCAAAAAACCCTGGGCAATTGCTGGAGGATGGTCAATAGACCTTTTTCTTGGAAAAGTAACCAGAGAGCATGACGATATTGAAATTGTTCTTTACAGAAAAGACCAGTCAGCTATTCAAGAGTATTTAGATGACTGGTCTTTTAAGAAGGTGCACAATCGAACTGTATTACCATGGGGAAAAAATGAGCATTTATCATTACCAATACATGAAACGTATGCTGAAAAAGCAAGTAAGAAAATAGAAATTCTTTTAAATGAATTGGATGGGGAACACTGGCTGTACCGTAGAGACAGTAGAATAAAACGAGAATTAGATAAAGCCTTTTTGACCACAAATAGTGGGATACCCATTCTAAGTCCTGAAATCGCTCTGCTTTACAAATCGAAAGCCCCAAGACCAAAAGACGAGATGGATTTTAGAAACATCTATCATTACATGAGTATGGAACAAAAACAATGGCTTCGGGATTCGCTGAAAATGACTTATATAGAACATTCTTGGATTGACTTGCTAAACTAATGAATACGATAGCATAATCAATCGCCCTTTCGTTGGATGGTTTTTTAAACCAAAAATTAACATTGGGTTTCACAGAGGCTTGATTTTAGGTGATTACATGACACCAGTTCAGTACAAAGCTGCAGCCCTTAAAAAAGTTGTCTGATTTACTGTTGACAGTCCAATATAAACTTGGAACGAAAACGTCACCCCAATATCATTCGATATTGGCAAGCTAAGCAAATCATACATACGCTAGCAGAGCAATCGAGAATAATTTTTGCGCGTACAGGCACAGTTGGGCACCTGCCTACATACAATGAGATTACCGTTGGACCTATAGCGCTAGGGAAGGCCGGATTCATTGTATTCTTCAGGAGGTGTGTCATCTGTGCCTGGCTTATTTACGGCAATGGCCTGGTTTGTGAAAGAACTGATGCTGCTGGTCTCGTATGTGAAAAACAACGTGTTCCCGCAGCCCTTAACCGAGTCGGAGGAAATGAAGCATTTACAACGGATGGCTGATGGAGACATGGAGTCCCGCAACATTCTGATCGAGCACAACCTGCGGCTCGTCGCGCATATCGTCAACACGTTGTGAACACGAACCGACGTCAGGAAGCAGCGCGTTTTGTGTGCAGCGGGCGGTTTGTGCGGTGAGGTGGGCCGAGCTATATGGAGCCTGAATCAGCCGGTCCGAGGGGGCCGGTTTTCTGCTTCTTCTGGAGTTAATACCGATACTTGAGAGCCTTGTACGGCAAGTATTCCGTATACCAATGGAGCTTGCCATTAAGATTGAAGGGAATAGCCGTATTCTACCATACTTCATATCTTCCAAATCTAGTATAATAAAGTATCGACATTTTTCTCCGAAAGGGTATGCGCACGGTATGATGAACTTGTTTGATGTAGTACCGGAAGGATTATTTCATCTTCTGACGGGTTCCAATCGGAAGATATATGCGGAAGCACTGCTGCTTTTATACGAGCATTCGCAAAGGGAGCGGTTCGGCATTCGCTATGAAGTCATGCGGGATCTGCTGCAGGAGCTGCTGGAGACTCAACAAGAAACGGGTATGGTCATTTCTGCCGATGAGGATGAGCCGGTTGGAGCTGGAAGAGAGGATCAGCTTACGTTAGAGGATGTCTCCAGAGCTCAGGCCAATGCATTGCTGCGACGGCTGGAACGGGCGAAGTGGATTGATGTGGAAACCCGCAGCCAGTTCGAAGCTTATATTGTACTTCCCCATTATGCCAGCCGGCTGATTGCGGTGTTTCAGGAATTATGCGAAGCACGGACGGTCGAATATCAACGGTTTGCTTTTGTAACTTATCAGCTTCTTACCGGCGAGGAGGCCAAAATGCGCCCTTGTTTCGCCGTAATGGAGGCGGCACAGGTAACAAGGCAATTTCGCCATGAATTGATTGGGTTATACAATAATATGAAGCATCACATGGAGACAGTTGTTCAAAAAACTTCGATTCGCGAAGTGCTGGACCATCATTTTGAAACCTATAAATCGCAAATTGTAGATAAAAGCTATCACCGGCTCAAAACGTCGGATCATGTGGCGCGCTATCGTTTTCAAATCCTTCATACGGTTCAGAAGTGGCTCCTAGATCGGGGTTTGCTGCAGGAAGCTGCAATGGACGGCGTCAAGAGCGAGCTGTATGAAACGGTTGAACAAGCGGAATATGCCGTCAAGGAAGCTTTATTCTTCATTGAAGAAACCTTTGTCGGGCTGGAAGAGATTTTCTATCAGATTGATGTGCGGCATAACCAGTATCTTCGTTCTTCCTACGACCGGGCCAGATATTTGAGTCAGCAGCATGAAGGATTGGACCGCCGGTTGACACGTCTGCTGGAGTTGCTCGGCCAGCAAAAGCAGGATGCGGAATACTCGCTGTTCGCGATTAATCAGGTTCGCGGATGGTCAGAGCAGTCACTCCTGCCGCCGCGCCGCCGAAGGATGGCTCATCAGCCGGAGACCCATGTTACGGTTCCGATTCCGGCACACGTGATGGAGGAGCTGCGACAGAGGAACGTAGAGAAAATGCGCAAGGCCATTACCCGTAAAAAAGTGGATGATTACGTCATGACCCGGCTTGGTGACCGAAAGCGCATGGAACTGATCGAGCTCGCTCCAAGTAGTGCCGAGGAATTTCTTATGCTGGGGTATGTTTATTTGTATGGCTCGGATGGTGGCTCGCGTTTCAGCTTGGACCGGCAAGGCAAGCGGCAGACGGTTAGTGTCGGAAGATATCGATTCCACAATCACGACATTGTCCGTAAAGAGCGGGGAGGATAACGATTCATGATGTTTCAAGATTTGAGCGACTCTGAACAATCGAAGATCAAAGAAGTAATCCAGCGACTCATGGAGGTTAACCTTCTGATCAAAGACAAGGACCGGGAGTTGTATGCGACAATTCGTCGCTACCGTACCGCGTTGGAGGGCTATTATCGATTCCTTGGTTGGGAACTTGTCGTGGACGAGCGGCATGAATGCGTCTATCTGCATATTCCCGATGGCCGTCTTCGCCGTAGGCTTGACCGGGAACAGACACTATGGCTGCTGGTGCTGCGCTTACTATATGAGGAGAAGAGGCAAGGCCTATCGCTGGCGGATTATCCTATGATTACCCTTTATGAAATTCGCAGCAAGTACGAGACGTTCCGGCTGGAATGGGTAAACCGTACCGCATTGGACAGGCTGGTTAGATTGTGTGTACAGGCCCAATTGATTGAACCGCTGGATTCCGACATTCGTTCCGATGATGCCCGGTTCAAGCTGTTCCATACTTGGATCTATATGATTCAGACGGATGAGATGCAGTCGTTGCTTGATAAGCTAGAATTGTACCTGACGAACGCGGAGGGAGGATTGCTGGATGAAATGGATGAAGCGGCTGCGTCTGATTAACTGGCATTATTTCAAGGACGAGGAGCTGGAATTCGGAAAACAGACGTTGATCACTGGACAGAACGCCGCGGGAAAATCGACGATTATTGACGCGCTGCAGGTGCTTTTCGTTGCTGATCATCGAATGATCAAGTTCAATGCGGCTGCACACGATGACGCCAAACGCAGCTTTATCAATTATCTTAGGGGAAAAATCGGCAGCGACGAGCGCTCCTTTTTGAGGGACGGCGATTTTACGACTTATATTGCAGCTGAATTCCGGGACGAGGACCGTAAGGAATGGTTCGTTGTCGGGGTAGCGATTGATGTATACCGAGGAAGCACGACCGGGGAAGAAGAGTATTTCATTTTGTCAGATCGGCGGTTGGATGATTTGCAGTTTGTCAAATCCAACGGCCAGTTGCTCAATCGAGACGAATTCCGCAAGCGCGACGGTGGGGAAAGCGTCAGGGTCAGCGGGCTCTCCGGAAAAAAGGCTTTGTTTGAAAGGAACAAGACCAACTATCAGAAAGCCTTACTCGCCCGGATGGGACAGCTTCATGATCGGTTTTTCACAATATTCACCAAAGCGCTCTCGTTCAAGCCGATCCAGAATATCCGTGCTTTTGTCTACGATTATATACTCGACCGAAAAGAGCTGCAGTTGGATTTGATGCGGCAAAATTTCGAGATCCACGAACGGTATCGCCAGGAGCTGGAGCATCTTCAGGAGAAGAAGCTGCACCTGCAATCCATACGTGAGTGTTATGCCCAGTATGCCAAATACAAGGAGACTGCCACCCAGCAGGATTATGTGATCCGGCGCTTGAAAGCGGATTACGAGAGTGAGAATCTGGAGCAGACCGAACGGGACAATGTCCGGCTGGAAGAAGAGCTGCGTCAGCTTGCGGATGATATTGACCTTGCCGCCCGGTTGCAGGCGGAAGCCCGGGACAAGCAGCAGGATGCTTACCAGCGCTGGCAGAACCATGCTGCGGAGAAGCGCAAGAAAGAGCTGAACGAGGACATTGCCCGGCTCACCGCTCAACAGAGCGAGAGAGAGAGGCTCTTGCTCACGTATCGGAGACAAATTGAACGGGAGCTTCAGCTGTTGGCGAACTTGTACGATTGGCCGGACAATCCGTACTGGACATGGAACCCTGGAGAGAGGGAGACGCTTCGCAGTTATCAGGAGAGCCTGGCGCGTCTTGACGCTGTGGCACGTTGCGGAATCATTGAAGTCCATGAGGAAGAAGAGTGGACACGGGATCTGGCTGAGATTGGAGAAGGTCTAACGGCGTGGCGTGACAGGATGCTCGTTCAACATAACCAGTTGCAGGAAAAGCTGGGTGAAACGGACGCTCGAATCGAAGAGTTAAGAACGATCATTCGTGATCTGGAGCAGCAGAAGCGCAGCTATGCCGAACCGGTGCGCCAGTTGAAGGGCATCTTGGAGGAACGGCTGCGGGGCCGCTCGGCGGTTTGGGTGTTTTGCGAGCACATGGAGCTCAAGGAAGAGCTTTGGCGTAATGCGGTGGAAGGGTATTTGAACACCCAGCGCTTCGATCTGTTGGTTGAACCGGAATGTTTCGCAGAGGCATTGTCTATTTATGAAAGGGAGAAGCGAACCTATCGGCTGGAAGGCGTCGGTCTCGTCGATACGGAGAAGGAGAAGCGGTATTTGGGAACGGCCGTAACCGGTTCCCTGGCACTCGAGCTGCAGGCGGAGCATCCCGTAATCCAGGCGCACGTCGAGCATTTGCTGGGCAAGGTGATGAAGGCTGCAAACGAGCAGGAACTGCGACACCATCGTACAGCGGTGACCCAATCATGCATGGTTTACAACAACCTGGTAGCCCGGCAGATGCGCAAGGAGCAATACGAGGTTCCGTTCATAGGCGCCAAAGCGATCGCCCGCCAGTTGGAAATCCGCCGCTCCGAGCTGGTGTCTGCCCAGGACGAACGGCGCATGCTGTATGCTTGGGGTGAACACCTTTCCGAATGGATCGGCAAATTGAAGGAAACGGGCTGTACCAAGCTTGCCGACCATCTTGGCCTGATGCGGCATATCCACGAATGCTCGGAAATGCTATTGCAGAAGACAGAGGAACTGAATGGTCTCGATTTCAGCGAAGCGGAGCGGCTGCAGGCGGAGTATGAGCAGTGGAAGAACGATGAACAGAAGTGGCAACAAAAATGGGGATCCTTACTCCAAAAGCAAACGGAAACCGAATCGAAAAAGTCCGAAGCGGAAGGAAAGCTGCACTTGCTTCGGATTAAGGTGCAAGAGTACGAAGCCGCATGGCGGAATTGGATCAATGAGCACGGCAGCGAGCGGGAAGCGGGAGCGATGCAAAGATACGAAGAAGCATGCAATTCGTCCGCCTCCACTTGGCAGAAAATCCAAAATTGGGAAGGCAGCTGGAAGGGTCAGCAGACACTGCGCGACAGCCAGTTCAACAAGCTGCAATTAATGCGGCAAAAATATAATATCGATCAAAATTTTATCGCCGACATCCAGAAGGTCACGAACGAGGATTACGATCGGCTGCTTGAAACGATCGAACACCTGAATATTCCGGAATATCAGGATAAAGTTGCGGCGGCTTTGAAAGAATCGGAAGAGGAGTTCAAGTCCCACTTTATTTTTCGGTTAAGGGAAGCGATCGAGATGGCCCGTAGGGAGTTTCACGAGCTGAACTATGCGCTGAGGCATTTTCCTTTTTCCGACGACAAGTATCATTTTGAGGTTTCCCCTAGTGAACGTTACAAGCGCTTCTATGATGCCGTGATGGATCCCATGCTTTTGGAAAAGGGTTCATTGTTCGAATTACCGGACAATGATCGTACCGAGGTTCTGCATGAGTTGTTCGATCTTCTGGTCAAAGGTGAGGCCGGACAATTGGAGGAGTTCTCGGACTATCGGCAATACTTGGATTTCGATATTATCGTAACATCCGGCAACGGCAAATACCGCTTCTCGCAAGTGCTGAAGGAGAAATCGGGAGGCGAGACGCAGACACCGTTCTATATTGCGATTTTGGCTTCCTTCCACCACTTATATTCCGGAAAAAGCACGCGGCTTGTCATTTTCGATGAAGCGTTCAATAAAATGGACGAGCAGCGGATTCAATCCAGTCTGCGGTTGATTAAGCAAATGGGTCTGCAGCTGATTGCCGCCGTTCCCGATGAGAAGATGCAGCATATGGCTCCTGAGGTATCTACCACGCTGTTCGTCAGCAAGCATAACTACCAGTGTTATGTAGACATGATTGACAAATGGGACAACGGGGCGGAAGACGAGATAGCGAGAGCGGGAGCCGTGGAAATAGCGGAATATGAGGCTGAGGCGGCTGCCGCATCGAATTTATCGAACGTTGACAATGGGAAATCCCCCTCAGCCGATGATGCGGATGAAGGAAACGGTCAAGGCTTTTTATTCTAGATTTTATGGTAAGGGGTGATCTGCTTGGAGATTCATGAAACGCCATATAAATCCAAATTTGTCTCCCAGCTGCTAAACCTCCTGTTGGACAAATACGAGTTAAGCCAGTCTTTTGTAACCGGGCAGCCTTCCAAGCAAAGGCCGCAGCTATCTCTTAACAAAAGTCCATTCTGGCAAGATTATACAGACGAAATGGATTTCCGTAAACGAATTTGGATCAACGAAGCAGCTTCCGAGTTGGAGCGGCTCGGACTTGTTGAACTCAATTGGGCCCGGTTTCGCACCGGCGAGCAGTTGGAAAGAATCTATCTGCGATGGAGTGAGTTGAAGGCGGCTTATCGCGTTGCGGGGCGGATGCCGAAGCGGGACAAGCTGGAACGCTTGCGGCACATCCTTACTCCCTTATCCCGCCATCCTTGGGAATGGGTCAGGGTGTGGTCTGAACAAGCCGATGTATCGCTAGCCGAAGGTAAAACTGCTCACCTAGAGGTGGACGATCCAGAGGGGTATAAGGATCTTGTTTGTGTATTGCTGGAGCTTCCTAGGCTCGAGCGAGCCGTTCCAATAAGATTACTTAGCCAGAAGTTGTTCAAGGACTCCAAGCACATGGAAAGAAACGTTCAACGAAGGTTGCTTTCGCTCGCCAAGCAGGCATCAGGAGAGGAGCGTGAAACCGAGGAAGAATGGCTTGATTTCCTCGGGGTGGCCAAAAATCCACAAATTGTGCTGGTAAGCGGGCCTCTTTCATTCCGTACTACCGACAGTCGTAAGGTTGATATAGGAGTGTTTGCCGGTGGGGTTGGCTTATCGGATAAAACGGTGGAAGAAATGTATCAAGTGCAAACAGTTGCCACTCGGATAGTAACAATTGAAAACTTGGCGACTTATCATCTGTGGCTCGAACACGCTTCCGAGCTCCGCGACACAGAGCTTGTTCTATATACAGGGGGATTTCCCCATCGGTCATTGCAATCCTTTTTGTGTAGACTGGCAGAGCATTTGGCCTCGGCATCGGAAAAGAACATTGAAGTGTATCATTGGGGTGATATTGATCTGGGAGGAATCCGGATTTTTGAATACCTGCGGAAGCAATTCTTTTCTAATCTGAGGCCCATGCTAATGGATGCGGAGACGCTCCTTCGTTACGAGTCCTCAGCGGCGTCAATCAGCGATGAATATGCCGGAAAGCTTGAGGAGGCTCTAAAGGATACCCGACTGACCCATTGGAGGCAGGTGCTGCAAACGATGCTTGATCGAAGGATACGCTTGGAACAGGAAAGTATTGTGGAATTGGATTAAAGAAGAAAACAATGGACATTAACTTTCTGACTTTTTGTTATGGAGGAAAAACCAGACCACTCATCTTTGACGAGGGGTTCAGGTAACGTTCTTGTATTCACGAATCCGAGAACCTTAAGGCAGCGTAGCTGTCGGCCGCGACGCGGTTAGGTTCGCAGGGTTGTCTGCATGAATCTTCTCCCCCGAAATGCCTCGGGCAGACCAAGGGCCGTATGGCCCGAAGCGTGAATACGGTGTTAGCTGATGTTGCTAACTACCTTGAAATAGCCCGTACGATCTTTAAGAAATTTCATTAAGTACGTGTTATAATAAAATTAATTTAGCCTTTCTAGAGATAGGGGTTGATCGAATGGCAGTTTCAAAAGAACATTTGAACAAATTAATTCAACAATTACCTGAAGAAGCCCTTCCAATCGCTGCTGATTTCTTGGAAAAATTAGTCACAAATAAAGAGTATCGTCATATCCCTTGGGATGATGAGCCAACTACTCAAGATGATATTGAAGCAATTAAAAAAGCTAAAGAATCCTTTAGACGTGGCGAGAGTATTAAACTTAAGGATGTTATCGATGACTTACTCAATTGAGTTCTATAAAGATGCTCTTAAGTATTTACAAAAATTAGATAGGACGAATCGTATTCGAATTACTCAACATCTACAAATTCTCTGTGAAGACCCTTATCATCCAGAGCTCGATATCAAAAGGATGCAAGGAACAATGGACGAATATCGATTACGAGTGGGTTCTTATCGAATTATTTATTCAGTTGAGAATGATAAGTTACTTATCCAAGTAATTAAAATTGGCTCTCGTGGTGATGTATATAAATCTTAACTTCTAGGTCTATTCTTACAGGGTAGGCCTTTTTACTTTTCTTCAGATCTTCAGCAATTTCAGCTAACGGCGCGGTTTGCGAAGTAAGGGTGGACGAGCTACATGGGCGATATGCCGGTCCGTGGGGACCGGTTTTCTGCTTCTACAGGATTCGGGGCGGTTTATGTTATACTGGTGATAAAAGAGCGGAAAAGCTTATGACATGGGGTGACATCGAATGGAAAAGGTCAATTCACCGGAAGAGTTGATGGAGAACATATCGAATATGAGCCGCGACAACTCCGTGTACCACTTTCATATTCCAGGAAAGGGAAAGTTCACTCTCGTCTTGCAAGAGGAAGAGCAGCGGTCAGAGGTCTAGGATTTCTTTTGAACAGCAGGAGAATGAAGTTTAGAATGTTCCTGTTTTGTTTCCCGGAGAGAAATGAAAATGATTGCTCAGATTTATAATTGGGAGGAGAACAGTTGGCTATGCCCCTGCCAAATAAGTTGGACCGACAAATGTCTGAGGATGAATGCAGCATTGACGATATCCTTGAATCGGCTGGAGTTTTAACTCCGGAACAAGCTGCGCATTTGACTGATGAAATCAAAAGGATGCGCGAAGAAGAATGGGAATGAATCTAAATAGCCTACCCATTGTAATTCCAACCGGGATACAGTGGGATTGTTTATATACTCGGAATACTTAAAAGGAGAACAGACGATCATGGTTTATAGATGCAGAATCGAACTGAATGAGATTGCCCCGAAGATTTGGCGGGAGTTTCAATTTCATCCGGACGTGACATTTCATCAGCTTCACAAAATCATCCAATCGGTCATGGGATGGGAAAATTACCATTTATACGAGTTTCATGTGAAAGAAAAGGTGATCGGTCTGCCCGATCCGACATTCGCAGATATGGAAGACCGAGAGGTATTGAATGCTCGAAGAGAAATCGTTCAGAAGCATGTTCACGAAGAAAACACCGTATTTACATACGTGTATGATTTTGGAGATGATTGGCAGCACACGGTTACGTTGATCAAAATCGACGCATCGACATCCGACCCGGCACCCTTGTGTCTAGATGGTGCCCGCGGCTGTCCGCAGGAAGATGTGGGAGGCGTGTGGGGGCATCAGCATATGCTGGAAGTACTGCTTACTCCCAATCATCCGGAGCGGGATCATTTTATAGGCTGGGTTCGAGAAGGATATGATCCCGAACATTTCTCCTGCGAAGAAGTGAATCAGGAGCTTGAGCGACAGAAGGACAAGCTGATCCCCAAGTCACTGGTTAAGCGGCCGGTAGGGAAAAAGCCTGTGAAGCTGACGAAGTCTGCTCTGAATAAGCATCTGAAGCAGCTAAATAGCGACCAGCTTATCGATTTGGTGAAGGCTTGTTATGGCGCCAGCAAAGATATGGAGAAGTTTCTTGCTGTAAGAATACTGGGCGATGAAGCAGTAGAGTCTCTCTTTCAAGAGTATTGCAAGAAGGTTGAGAAAGAGTTTTTCCCTGAGCGGGGATTTGGCAAGCTGAGACTCCAGGAAGCGAAACATGCGATTTCGGAATTCGAGAGATTGACTGGAAATTCCAGGTACGCCCTGGAATTGAAGCTGGTCTACGTTGAAAATGGAGTTGATTTCACCCTAAGCTACGGGGATATTGATGAACGCTTCTACTACAGCATGGTGTCCATGTATGCCGATATCATTGATCAAGTAAATGAAGATGAAACAGCCGAGTTGTTCGACGAATTCGAGGAACGTCTCGAAGCCGTTGTTTCGAAAACAGAAGGGATCGGCTGGGGTTTTCATGACAATTTGGCTAATCTGCACGCTCAAATAAGATGGATTTAGGTGGGGAACTTAATGCGCGGCAGGAAGAAAAATAAGCGGACCGGTCAGAAAGCGGAATTCACGGGGCTGTTGGAGCAAGACGAGAATTTCTATTTTATCGCCGGATATACGGATGGCGGCTTCCCGTATGGAATCACGTGGGAGGAATATGAGGCGGAACAACGCGGCGAGTTGATCAAAGCGACTGTAGCTGAGGGAGAACCTATGAAAGAATTGAAATTGACCAAGCAGCAGTTTCAGGAGATTGTGGATGCATACGACATGTACGTAGAAGGAATAGAGTCCTTCCTGAATATCGAAACTGGAGATGTTGTCACGTTGCGAACGTTTGACCGGGATGAAGAGGACGAAGAATTAAGCGAGGTCATTGAAGAAGGCTTTAATGAAATTTATTTTCGGTTACCGAAACGGGAGTCGGATGAAGGATATACCGACATGGTTGATTTTGCGGAAACGGTTGAAGATAAAAAGCTGCAATCCACTTTGATGCACATATTGAGCGGCGGCAAGAAAATATTCCGAAGATTCAAGGATGCGTTATCTTCCGACAGCGAGCAGTTAGAGCGGTATTACCAGTTTGTTGAAGAGCAGAATCGCAAACGTGTTTCTGATTGGTTGGAATCCATTGAAGTGAAGTTGATTCTCGAGTAATAAAGAAATGTTTGGGCAGGGGATACCGGTGAAACGTTCTTCAAGACAGACGATGATTAAGCTGTATGCTCAAGCGGTCATTTCGGAACTTCAACAATTAGGTTATCCCAATGATCAAGCTAAAGCAGTCTTTTTTCGACACTATCGAGACATGAAACGCTTATTTGGTCTTGAGCAGAATGTATGCGATTTTGCAAAGATGATTGATGAATTTGAACGTGCCATGCAGAAGAAGCATGACCCGAGTGATCCCAATTCAATTGCTGTTGGCCATCTAACCCGAGTTCGACAGTAAATCACTCAAAATAGGTACACAAGGGATCGAAAATCCCATAAGATCAAGGTTTTTTCTCGGAATGCATAGAAAAACACCGAGAATTTCATAGGCACACGCTAACTAAGA
>NZ_JBHSQV010000122.1:0-11529 GCF_042658665.1 Marinicrinis lubricantis | reverse complement strand
TGATCTGATCCACGAAGTCGCTTCAAAAGCAGGGAAAAAGCTTTCCACTCTGATTCAGTGTCAATTACAGCAATGGATCTCTGCTTTACCCAATTACATCAAGGCTTATCTGCCTATTCCAAGCTGCAAAAGTTGAGTTCTTAAAACCTATCCTTTTCTTTCTTTAACCTGCACTAATCCAATGATGAATGGGAACCTCCTTCTGGGAATGTCGAAATGAATATGTATGTGTCGATTTTATATGAGACTTAATTCCTAGTCAATCCATTTTTTTCTTTCCCTTCCATAGTTTCATGTCGTTTTATGTCAAATGTATCACTATATTTCTATCAATCGATACAAAATCATCTGTTATCGAACTTTATACGCAACATTTACCATTTCAAGGCGTTTAATATTATGTCGGGTGATGCCTAACGCTGTAATTTTCAAAGCACTAGCTGCCATTTTATTAACGCTTGAGGTGAAAAATGAAGAAATTTGGAATGTTGTTGTTGTTCGTTGTCTTGTTTTTGACATGGTCCAACGCTGGACAAGCAGCTGAGAAAACCATCGGGATGTATTTGGATGATCAAAAGCTGGAACTACCCGAAAATGTTCAAGTGGAGATCGTCAACAACAGCGTTATGCTTCCCATCCGATTTGTAGTAGAAAAGCTCGGCTTTTATGTAGAGTGGATTCAGTCATCACAAACGGTAAAAATCAGCAAAGATGCCGCTATGGTTGAATTGGTGCTCGGACAAGAAACCGCGGTCGTAAACGGTGCTGCAAAAACCATGCTTTCACCGCCTTACGCCAAATCACAGACGACCATGGTGCCGCTCCGCTTTATTAGTGAAGAGCTGGGCTTAACGGTGATGTGGAATGCAGCTTCTTACTCTGTATCCCTCAATACACCGCCTACTGAGACCGTGACTGAAGACCTAGCTCACTTGAAGGGCATCAGCTTCGAAGGCAATCGACTGACCGTTCAGTCTGACAAACCGCTCAATCCGAACGTATTTACCTTGTCTGATCCGAACCGTATCGTCATGGATATTCCTCATGCCGAGTTTGATGGCAGCGAGGTGAACGGACAGCCTCTCGGTGCAAACCAAACGGGACAGCTCGACGTTGAAGGCCATCCGATTGCGTCGAAAATCCGTTATTCCTTGTTTCAGAACGATCCTTCCACCATTCGGATTGTGATGGATTTGAACCAATCCGTTACATATCAAGTGTACGGCATGGATAACGGAACAGAGGGAATGATCTTAGAGTTGGGCGATTCACAGCCGACGAAGAATGGCAAGAAGCTTGTTGTGCTCGACGCTGGCCACGGTGATGATGACCCAGGCGCCATAAGTGTAACTGGGCAAAAGGAAAAAGATTTCAACCTTAAAGTCGCGTTAAAAGTACAACAATTGCTTCAACAGGAATCGAACATCGAGGTGGTCATGACACGTCATGACGATACATTCCTCCCGTTAGCCCAACGGGCGGGCATTGCGAATGATTTAAACGCCGATGCGTTCGTGTCGATTCATGCCAATTCTGCACCTGATGCTCCTACCGCCTCTGGAACGGAAACGTATTATTATGACAAGTCAAGCCTTTCGTTTGCTCAATTGATGCATAAGCACCTTTTGGCCGCTACAGAGTTTAAGGACCGGAAGGTTAAATTCGGAAACTTAAGTGTTCTACGCAACTCTAAAGTGTCTGCAGTTCTACTGGAAATCGGGTTTCTTTCAAACAAAACGGAAGAAGCAATCATGATGACAGATGAATTTCAGAACCGAGTTGCCGAAGGTATAGCGAATGGAATCAAACAATATGTAACAGGATCTTAAAATACGGAAAATGCTTCTAAAACAAAAAAAGATCCGCGAATCGGGATATGTTTCCGACCCCGCGGATCTTTAACTATTTTAAGATGATTGTTTAACTATCGTCCTGTCTGCTTGTATCGAACGATCGCTCCCTGCATTCTCAGGGGCTAACGGAATTTTAATCGAAAAAGCCGTGCCTCTCCCTTCCTCGCTCTTCACTTCAATTTTCCCTTGAAACGCCTGAATGATCCGAAAACAAACCATCATCCCCAAACCCGTGCCTTTTTCCTTGTTCGAAACAAATGGGTGTCCGAGCCGCTGAATTTGATCTATACTCATGCCGATACCGTTATCTATAATATCAATCACTGCATTACCTTCAAATGGGTAGCTGTTGATTATAATTCTGCCGTTCCCATCCGTCGCTTCGGTTGCATTTTTGATCATATTGACAAGTACCTGACACAGTTTTCTCTCATCGCCGACAATGTACAGTCCATCCTCCATATGGCATTGGATGGTTGTTCCTTCCGCTTCCGCGTAAGGACCCATCATATTGATGACATGATTCAGCTGCTGCTTGATATCAATAATTTGAACACATTCCATTTTCGGCTTTGCGTACGATAAATAATCCGACAAGATCGTCTCCGCCCGATCAAGCTCTTCCATCACCATTCCGGTATAACGAAGTGTGGTATCGTCTTTCGATCTTTGCTGCAGCAATTGGGCGAATCCTTTGGCCACCGTCATCGGATTGCGAATCTCATGTGCAATACTCGCAGCAAGCTCGCCCATGACCTGAAGCTTTTCCGTCCTTTGAAGCTCAGCTCTCATCCGAATATTCTCCCGCATCATCTCGATGACATATATACTCATCCACATGGCGAGCCCATTCAACAGGCAATAATATATAAAAAACTCAACCATTTCGGGAGTAGCGGCATTCCCTAATTGGACTAAACTCACGATCGAAGAAGTGATAGAGGAAGCAAGTGCAAAACTGGTGCCGAATATGTATTTTTTCAATGTAGACATGGAGGCGAAGTGCTTTATGCTCCAAATCGCTAGCAAAGCGACGATCGAATAAACGATGAGCGAGGAAATGAATCCATCACCGCCTATCATATATCGATATATAAACAAAATAAACGTCACTGTACATCCAGCCGGTATACTGCCATAAAGAAAAGAAAGTACAAGCGGTATGATTCTAAAATCGTAAATATAGCCAGGAAAAATCGAGAATGGAAATGTCATACAAATGATCACGCTGAATCCGCAAAGAAGGGCTACAATCCATGGTTTTCCCTTCTTTTGGTTTAAGTTGAATGCATAAAATACATAGATTCCCACATGAATCAGCAGGATATTTAAAAATAGATTGTTCACTCCGAACAAAGTGCCAGCCCCTTATCTGCTTTCCAAATCAAAATGACTGTTTATAGATCATTTATAACCATCATATGTAAGATGTATTCAAATTTATGCCAAAGTTTTCTTAAAATCGACAATTTTATTGTAACACGTTCATCTAAGACTGGAAACAATATGTAAACGTTCCAAAACGATAAAAAACCCCCGAGATCATTTTGGTTCTCAGGGGTAACAGAATATGAATAATAGGTTAAATAAATAAATCGTTCCATTGTTTCCTAGGCAGATCATCCGCAATGATGAAATATTCATGGGAACTGAAATGACGGATGGCCGACTGATCTTCCTGCCAAACCCATTCATCCATCTCTGTCTGTGTGCGGTGTGCGCGAAAAGCGTTAAGCTTTTCAAATAAACTGTCGCGGACATCGATTTTGACGACCTGCTCCGATGTTAGCCCATATCGCTGCGGACGTTTCAGACTTTCGCCGAACGAAATGAAGTAGAAAGCGGGATTTGCTTCTAACTGCCGTACCGCATGAATGGCCGCTTTGCCAATCGCGCAATGATCCGGATGACCTCCCCATTCCGGATGGAATGTGAGAACCACTTCGGGCTGCAGTTTTTCGAGGATGCATAAAAGCTGGTCAGTCAACGTACCTAGCGGAACAAATTCGACCGTTTTATCTCGATGACCGAGGAATATCGGCTGTTCCGCACCAAGCATGCTGCATGCCGCCTCCAGCTCCTTCTCCCTGACCATCGGCATCGTCTCCCGCGTAATAAAGGGAGGATGGCCCATGCGTCTTCCCATTTCTCCTTTCGTCGCAGAAACGATGTGTACTTTGACTCCTTGCTTGGCATAATGGGCGATCGTGCCGCCAAAGATGAACGATTCGTCATCTGGATGGGCAAGCAGTGCCGCCATTTGGCGCGTCCTTTGTTCCATGATTTCTCCCTCCTCGGTTGTTATGCAGGGAATGATTCCAGACTGAGCTCCAGCCCGCTAGTTAAACGTCCAAGCTCATCATGCCCGGCGATGATCAGCCGCCCCTGTTCGTCGGTGACCCAGTGAGTAAGTCCTTCCACCCGAACCCATCCGCCATCTGACAATTGCAGTGCGACTCGATATGTCTTGCTCCCCGCAACATGACATTTTGTAATGGTCGCTTGAACATTGCGCACGAAGCAGCCCGGGATCGCTTCAATATGTAAATAAGTGTTTTGTCCTTCATATAACCGCAAAGCAGCTTGAAGCTCAAACCCTTGAATGGTATGCATCCTGCCGCCTCCCTTTCTCCGATTTCTTTCATCATACGCCCTGTATTCCCTGAATACAACCAGCGTACGATCATGATAACATATGAATATTCCTATGCGAGCTGCCTGAAAGCCGTGCTATAATGGCATGTGGAAGATTCTCTTATTAGGATGAAACTACGGATTTTGACTTGATACGATCTGAGAGGTTATAGAATGAAAACGTTGATTATTGCCGAGAAACCTGACATGGGCCGCAATATTGCGGCTGCAATTGAACCAAGAGCAGTCAACCGCAGAACCCATTTGGAAGGCGAAAAATATCTGATTACTTGGGCGATCGGCCATCTCGTCACATTGGCGGAGCCGGACCAATACGACCCCAAATACAAAAAGTGGAGCATCGAGCATCTGCCGATCATTCCGGAAACGTTCAAGCTCATTCCAAATTATAAAACGAAAGACCAATTAAAGGTCATCGCACAGCTGGCCAAGCAATGTGATCGTCTCATTAATGCATGCGATGCGGGACGCGAAGGACAATACATCTTTTATCTTATCCAACGCCATCTCAAGCTGTCCCATCCCGTGCAGCGGCTTTGGATATCTGATTTAACCCCCGAGACCATCCGCAGCGGTTTTGCCAATTTAAAGGACGGATCGCATTACGATAACTTGACCAAGGCGGCCAAAGCACGAAGTGAGGCGGATTGGATTATCGGCATGAACGGATCCCGCGCATTCACCACGAAGCATAACGTACTGCTGTCGGTCGGACGAGTGCAAACGCCTGTACTGGCGCTCATTTATGACCGGCAAAAAGAAATCGAACAATTTTCTTCCCAGCATTATTTTGAAGTGTATGGCCATTTTGAGCAGCAGCAGACGGCATATAAAGGACTGTGGCAGGGAGATCAGCTGATGGATCGAGACAAAGCCGAAGCCATCGTGGCCAAAACCGCGAACCAGCCGGCTCGCATCCAAAGCTACGAAATGAAAGAAACCAAAGAGTACCCTTTTAAGCTGTTCGATCTGACGCTGCTGCAGCGCGAAGCGAATGCGAAATGCGGCTTTTCTGCCAAAAAAACGCTGGACGTCGCTCAAGCGCTGTATGAAAAGCATAAGGTGATCTCCTATCCGCGGACAAATTCGAACTATGTGACAGAGCAGAATATTCCGGAAATGCATCGTGCATTGGATGCTTTGAGAGGCACCGCTTATGACGCATTCGTTCAAGGCGCTTCCAAACGACGGGTGCATCCGAAAAATGCCCATATCTGCAATCCGGCCAAGGTGGAAGACCACCATGCTATTCTCCCTACGGCCAAAAGAGCAGGAAACTTGTCTGCAGATGAGCAAAAAATATATGACTTAATCGTCAGGCGCTTTCTGGCACAGTTTTACCCTCCGGCCGAGTATAAAGTGCATACGGTGTTAACGGAAGTCGCTCAGGAAACCTTTAAAACAACGGTGAAAGAACAGCTGCAGCTCGGTTGGAAAACGATCTATGCCGATCAAACGAATGCGAAATCAAAATCTAAAAAAGGCAAAGAAGAAGATTCCTCTGAGGAAGAAGTAACGAATACCCCTTTTCAGCTTGATTCGCAGCTGTCGGCTGCATGCGTTCGAGTGGAAGTGAAGGAGAAACAAACCCAGCCGCCTAAGCAATATACAGAGGGAACTCTTCTCAAAGCCATGGAAAGTGCGGGCAAGCAGGTCGAGGACGAGCAATTACGCGAGGCAATGAAGGATTCGGGACTCGGTACCCCTGCGACGAGGGCGGCAACGATAGAACGGCTCAAAAAAGTCGGATATATCGAAATGAAGGGGAAGAAAATCCAAATTTCACAAAAAGGTCGTACCGCCATCGAAGTCATTCGAGGCGCCGGCATTGAGCTGTTGACTTCACCGGAGATGACAGGCCAGTGGGAACGCCGCTTGAATGAAATTTCTAAAGGAACAGCTTCAGACCAGGTCTTCATGACCAAAGTTAAAGAATTCGCTTCCTTCATCGTAGGCAAAGTGAAGACGCAAGCGAGGGCTGACCGCTCAGCGTTTGGAGATACGGAGTCATCCGGATCCGGTAAAAGAAGCAAACGCCCCACTCCAAAAAGAAGCGCATCTATCAAAACAAGACAAGCGTCAAGCACCGAAGCTTCTTCCGCCCCTGCGAAGACGAGTCTGTCTCCAAGCTTCGTAGCGAAATGTCCAAGACCAGGATGCGGGGGAGATATATTCTTGGGACGCAAGGGCTACGGATGCAGTCATTACCGAACAGGCTGCAGCTTCGTCATCTGGAAAAAGCAGCTTGGCAAAACGCTGTCAGACGCTATGGTGAAAAACCTCATCGAAAAAGGAAAAACGAACTCATTAAAATTCACGAAAAAAGACGGTTCAACCTTTCAGTCACGTATCGTTTTAATCGATGCTAATACAGGTGAAGTCGGGCTCGGTTCATAAGCTCTGCTTCACCTGTTTTTCAATTCAAAACAGCCTCCATACATATAGTGCCAAGCCCAAAAGCGCAGCCAGGTGCTTGATTCGTCGGTTGGAACTCGTATATTGAAAAAATACCAAATAGATGAAGAAGCCGAGCGGCAGCTTGAAGTCATTGAACGCGAATGTAAATCCTCCAAGCAGTGTGTAACCGACGAGCTTCAGTCCAAGCCCGTTCTCTTGTTCTGTCCGTTTTCTATACAACAGCATGAGTGCGATGAGGCTTCCTAGAAAGATTGCATAATCGATATATAATTTCACACCGCTTTCCAGCAGCCGATATCCGTACAAGTTGTATCCCGAAAAACGAATGTACGCTCCTTGATCGATTTGTTCTAAATATCGATCGTCGAATGAGAAAGAAGACAAATTACCAGGTCCATCCCCCATCCCGTAACCGTCAAAATCAATTTTCTTCTTTTCGTGATCCATGATGATCCAACGATCATTAAAATTGGAAGTGCTGTAGGATCCGTCCGAATTTACATATGACGTCGTTAACAATTGTCCCGATATTCGATTCGGACTCGGATTGGCATCGAGTTCAATATAGAACTGGTTCCCCTCTCTTCTCACCTTCTCCAATATAATCTTGGTATCATGCATTTCTTCAACGGTGAGATGTAAAATCGTTTCTTCATCCCTTTCATCGGGGATCCATTCCGGCTGAAGAAAAAATTCTACAGCAACCTGCTCCTGGATTAACGAAATTTCATATCCCTGCTGATGGATAATCCGATCATAGAGGGCTTCACTGCGATGTTCATAAAACCATGCCCCGACAAGAATCAATAATGCCGCTGCCAGCCCTGTGGCTGCTTTCCAATTCAATTGTTAGTTCACCACCCTTCAAATAAATATAAAGAGGAACATGACATGCCCAGCATTCACTCTTCAAAGTTCAATTTAAACAGCAGCCCCCATTCCAATTGTTTCAACGATTCCGGCGAAAAATCCGCTGTTTGAATCATTCCGCTGCTCGTTGCCTGTATTCCCCACACATAAAAAGGCTCATCTGCTGTAAAGCTGTGAGGCTCATGATATTGCAAGATTCCTTCTGATGTAAGCTTTGGATCCCTTGGAATTGTGAATGCAGCCACTCCGCTTCCGGCACCCATTTTAATCATGAGATCCTTATTCTCTTTGCTCGTTGAAACCGAGTCGGCGGTGATAATGACTTCCACCTTTTTAGGTTCGCCATCTTCACTGGAGAACAAATCGCCCATGAACCCCATACTCGATGGATGCCCGTTTTCCCAGACCTCCATTTCTAATCTAGCATTCGGTTTCGTTCCTTCGTAGCTTAATTGGAATGATCCCGTCATCGAACCCAAAAACGGTCTGAATTTGGCCGCGTCCCCTTGAAACAAATCCACAGGCGTCAAGGTAATTTCAGCAGGAGAAGTTCTTTGTTTGGTTTCTTGTATTTCCTGATTAGGTGATGAATTGCAGCCTGCAAGAAGTACGATAAGAAGAAAGAGCGAAACTCCCCTGTATAAGCTTCGAGAGACCAAGACGTCCCCTCCTTTCGATGCATTCAATTCCATATTGTACCATATTGTGCAATAAAAAGACCGCCGATCCTGAACCGCTCCCTGTCAAGTAGACAGTGAAAAAAACAAAATCGTATTTACTGGACTCCGTTAAACGGGGTCCAGTTTTTTATGCAGCGTCTTCAAGCAACTGGCGATAAGTCATTGGAGCCAACTTACTCAATTTCTTCTGTCTTCGGTTGTAATTATAGAAGTGTATATAGTTTTCAATAACTGCTGCAAGGTGATCGTAATCCTTAAAATTGCCAAGGTAGTACATTTCACACTTGAGAATTCCCCAGAAACCTTCCATGAGGCCATTGTCGATGCAACGACCAACGCGCGACATGCTTTGCGTCATTCCAGCCTTGTCCAATTTAGTCTTAAACTGTTTACTTGTGTACTGAAAACCCCTATCACTATGGAATATTGGATGAGCATCTGGATATTTAGAAACGGCTAAATCAAAGGTGTCGAAAACGAGTCGGTTATGATTACTTCTCCCTATTGCAAAGGAGATAATACTATTATCCTTGAGGTCTAGAATTCCACTCAAATAGAGCTTCTCATTGTTTCCATACTTGAATTCCGTGACATCGGCTAACCATTTCTCATTCAGTTTTCCAGCTGTGAAATCACGATTTAGAATGTTCTCAGCCGTAACTTCTGGTGTGGAACGTTGGTATTGAGGACGTTTCCTGCGGCTTTTATATCTGCTAATTGGGTAAGACGATAAATTCGTTTGTAGTTGTAATTGGTCTCGTACCTAGCGTTTAATTCATCTGTTAGTCGCCTGTATCCGTATGTCCCATTATATTCGGCGTAGAGATAACCCAGTTTGTGAAGCAGATCTTCGTTTTCATACTCATGGGCACTCTTTTCGCGGTGTAGCCATTTGTAATAGGATGACCTGTTTAGGTCTAATACCTTGGAAATACTTGTTACAGGGTATCCTTCTTGCTCATGTAGCTCCTTTACAGCTAGGTAAAGCTTTTCCTGGCGGACTCCGCTTAGTACCGCCTCCTTTCGATTTCCTGAACTTTTTTTAATACGGCAATCTCCATTTCTTTCCGTTTGTTTTCGGCTTTCAGCATTTTATTTTCTGCTTGCAAACGCTCGACTTCACTCATTTCTTCTATGGATCTACGTTTTCCACGTCTGTCAATGAGTCCGTCTACACCATTTTCCTCGTATTTACGTACCCAACTATAAATCTGTTGATAGGAAACTCCGAATTCTTCAATTGTTAAGGCATAATCTTTGTCATTAGCTATGCAGTAGCTTACAATTTCAATTCGTTCATTTAATGTGGTCGAACGTCCTTTTTCGGTCATATTGATCCTTCTCTCCCGGCCTTTGGTGGCCCGAAAATCTTTATGACCATTATTATACAATGTTACCCAGTTCTGAAGTTGTGTTTTACTAAGTATGTTGAACTTCTTACATACATCCAATTGACTTCCTTCACCACGGAGATATGCCTCTACCGCTGCAGTTTTCAATTCTGTATTATATCTGTTGTTTGTATTTGTGATTACTAGCCCAGACATTCCCATGGTTTCATACTTAACTATCCATTGTTGAAAGCTTGCTTTTGTAACTCCATATTTTCGCGCTATGCTTTCTTGGCTTCCTTCTCCGCGATTGTACTTCTCTACAGCCTCAATTTTCTTGATAGAGCTGATTCTTTTTCCGTTCCTTCCCAAAGAAAAAACTCCCCTCAGTGTAGTCCTGAATTTTGTTATTTCAGGTGTCTACTTTGAGGGGAGCATATCATCCTATGTGATGGCAGCCTTCTATCTATGCTTAATCAATTTTGCTCCAATTCCAAGCAGGCCAGTATAAACGGTGCATACCCCTTGGGATCGTCTCGGCGTGTCGGTTCACTAATATAATACGCATAAGAGCCGTCGCGATATGGCTTACCTCCTAATCCCGCGACACTGCAAATATGATTCAGATGGTAGGAACCGTCATCATCCTGCTCGACGCTGTATTCAAGCAACCCATTAAAGCCTTTTTGAGCAGCCTTGAAGCTTTCCTTCCCCAAATAACCAAGTCGTGCCCCCTTCGCCAATGCATATACAAGCATGGCAGAACCCGATGCTTCTACATAATTGCCTTCACGCGATACTTGATCCATGACCTGGTACCACATGCCCGTTGCCTCATCCTGCACACGAATCACAGCCTCCGCCAGTCGATAGAACAGACCTATGATCAACCCTCGTTTCGGATGTTTCCGAGGTAAGTCGTCAAGAACGTCAACGACCGCCATCATATACCATCCCATCGCTCTGCCCCAAATATGAGGTGAACAGCCGCTGCTTGGATCGGCCCATCGCTGCTCTCTGCTTTCATCCCAGCCATGATAGAGAAGTCCGGTTCGAGGATCGCGAGCCGCCTTCTCCATCAGTACAATTTCATGTGCCGCATCATCAAACCATTCCGGCGCGTGAAATGTCCGTGCATACTTGGTGATGAACGGCGAAGACATGTAAACCCCGTCCAGCCACATTTGGTACGGATATATTTTCTTATGCCAAAGCCCTCCTTCGCTTGTCCGAGGATGACCTTTCAGTTGCGTCATTAACGTCTCAATCGCTAAACGGTACCGTTCATCCCCGATTTGTTCATACAGCACGAATAAGGCTTTTCCTTGATTGATTTGATCAATATTGTAATCCTCCAAACGGTAAGTCTCGATGGAACCATCTGGCTGTACAAATAAGTCCATATTCCGCTGTATATACTCCAAATAGCGGGATTCCCCTGTCTCTACCCACATCCGCTCAAATGCGGTAAGAATACATCCATTTTCATAATTCCAGCAACGTCTTCGCTGAAAAGGCATATCCGCTACGATTGGATACTGCTTCATAAACGATTCACTCATTTTTTTCGACCACAAGTTTTGCATCCTGCCACACCCTCGTATCATATGTTTTGTAGCCAACTTCTAAATGATTTCCAGTCCCTTAGGGGACTGGAGCGAGCCTTTAAAATTTCCAGCTTGTTGTTCTTTGAAAAATGAATATTGGGACTGGACTTTTCGG
>NZ_JBHSQV010000121.1:0-11016 GCF_042658665.1 Marinicrinis lubricantis | reverse complement strand
TCGCCCTTGTTAAACAATCCTCAAACCATTGGCGTGTTTGTCAAGAGCGATTGCGGCGCATCTCCTTCCAGTAAATAGGAGAGAAGCTAACCCTTTAGGTAGTTTTCATAAATCTTTTGACACTACCTCATCTCATTCATCCGAAATAGACATGCTGCATACGGCTTCATCCCGAACCTGATCCAGGAACCATTTCCTACAGAAACGGATTCAGGATGTCCCGCAGTTTTTGTCTCCATGCCGCCTGATCAAATTGCGAATTATTCAAGACGATCGTCTCAATGTGCAGTTTATTGACAATCTCCTGTTCGAGCTGCTGTCTATGTTTCAGAACTTGAATGGTCCCTTCTATTCCCTGGAAGCCATTTTCTAGACCGAACCCTTGTCCCGTGTAATAATCTACGAAACCGTTCAACCAGGAAGATTCCCGCTCTTTCGATGCTTTATGGAACACGGTCTCCAAGTGATCCTGTTCAATGTAAATCAACAGCGGGTCTAGATGCCGAATCGCCTGCTCCAACTTAAGTACGTAATCCGATACGATCTCCTCAGGGGCGTTGTATTTAACCATACTAACCGTAACCGGATTTTGAATAAAACAGCATTCGAACACGTATGTCGTGCTTTCCTCCGCAGCGGTCTTTCCAAACTGACTCCACCTGTCGGTAATCAGCTCGATATTTTTTTGCAGCGGCAGCTCGTATATATCCTGCTGAAAGATCGTTTGGAATACCTCATCCGAAAGATCGATTTGATGCTCATCGCATATTTTGCGATAAGGCACGAGCAGCTCATCTCCCTTTTGTATTGAGTATTCAAGAAAAAGCTGGTAAAAGGACGAATCAGAAAATGCCGCTTCAAATTGCTCCTTCGTCAAGCAGGCGACTCCGTCATAATCCGCCGGATGTTGCAAATCCCCTTCTAAAAACAGGCGTGTATCTACTTTATGTTCTGCTAACAATTGATTCACGATCTGAGCTGTCGTGGATTTTCCAAAACCCGGCAGCCCCTCAATCAATATAAGTTTCGATCTCATCTTGCTTGATCTCCTCCATGCCGTTCCATTCCTTAAAAAACTGCTTCAAAAATTGTTCCATAAATACATGCCTTTCCTTCGCCAGCTGTATAGCGAACGGCGTATTGAATCGACCTTTTAAAGTCAGCAATTTCTCGTAAAAATGATTGATCGCTGTGCTCTTCCCGTGACGGTATTCGTCTGGAGTCATGGTTGTACGAACCGGAAGGTCGGGATCATACATCGCTTGACCCTTCCAGCCCGAGTAGGCGAACGTCCTCGCAATGCCTATGGCCCCTATGGCATCCAGGCGATCTGCATCCTGGACCACCTGGCCCTCTAATGATTTCATCGGTTCACCATGGCCGCCGCGAAAGGAGAGCGTAGCAATAATATCCAACACCTGCTCCGCGTCCTTCATCTCAACTTGATGAGCAAACAGCCACCTTTTCAATTCTTCCATGCTTTCATCCTTGGATTGAACGAGCTTTTCATCTGCCAAGTCGTGAAGCAACGCTGACAGCTCGCAAATAAAAGAATCCGCTCCTTCCTCCGCCGCAATTCGTTTTGCCCATTCTGCCACACGAAAAATATGCCACCAATCGTGCCCGCTCGCATCATTCTGCAGCTTCATCTTCGCATATTCCCTTGCTTTAGATAAAATGTGCTCCTTGTTCAACTCTGCCGCTCCCTCCTCCATCTGCTGCGAAACGGATGTAAAATGTGGACTCTCTGCTCTAAGACAGTTTCCTATGCTACAATAAGTACATCTAGATAAAATTTTGAGTGAAAAAGGACGTGAAAAAACATGGAATGCCGTCCCGGCTGTGGTGCTTGCTGTATCGTCATATCCATCTCTTCTCCGATACCAGGAATGCCTGGCGGCAAGCCGGCAGGTGTACCTTGTATACAGCTGACACCTGACCTAAAATGCAAACTGTTCGGTAAGCCTGAACGCCCGAAGGTATGCAGCTCGCTTCATGCGTCCCCCGATATGTGCGGAGCAACAGACGAGGACGCGTATCAAATTCTAAGCTATATGGAAGACGCTACCCGTCCGATTGCAGCGGCTGAAGAGGAATCCGCAGCCGATCAATCCAACTGAGCATCCTTTACAGTTAGAACGCTTATAAACCCCCGATCAATTCTGCCAATTCATCGAAATGATCTATGATCCCATTCACGCGGCTAGGCTTATCCATATGCTGATCTCGTTTCCACACCGCTTTCATTCCTGCGCGGATACTTGCCTCCACATCGTTCACCGGATGGTCTCCAACGTAGACCGCTTCTTCCGCTCGAACAGCTAAGTTGCTTAGCGCCAATTCAAAAATCGCTGGATCTGGCTTGCGAAGGCCTGCCGATTCAGAAATGATGATATCATCCACATACGCTTCCAGCTGGAGTGCCTTCATGTTTGACCTTTGGAGACGATCAAATCCGTTCGTTATGATCCCCAGCTTATACCCGCTCTGCTTTAACTTAGACAGTACTTCCGGCACCGACGGAAATGCAACGGCGTGCTCCGAAAACCGCGATACAAAATCCTCCAGCAGATCTTCCCAAGGAATGCCCTGTATGATGTTTTCCTCTATGAATTGCTGATACACTTTATCCTTCCATACATAACCTCTTTGATCCAACTGAACGAATCGACAGACATACTGCTCTTGGGCACAAGTAATGAATGTGCTATAGCGTTCATATTGTGCGCTGACGACTCCAATCAAGGACTGGTCTCGATCAAGCAGCGTGCCATCCAAATCGAAACATACGGCTTTCAGCATTAAAGTACCCTCCTTAGGATTCCAAACCACTATTCCGTTCGGCGGAAGTACGTACGAATTTCTCGATCATCCACCGGATCATAGTCAACACCACGTACCCTATGACAGCTCCTGTCGTGTTGAGAATAAGATCATCGATAACAAGATCGTATACATCACCAGCGCAACAAAAACTAATTTCCTCATCGCTCGTACTTCCTTTCCTACGATGCATTATACATGGTATATTGCGGAATCGCACCCTGAAATGTACAAAAACCAGCCGCCGACGGATGATCACCGCCAGTCAGCTGGTTTTGATTCCATGTTCTATTCTTTTAGACAATCTCCTTGTGATATCCGCGTTCTCCGTACGGCTTCAGCTGATCCAACCATTTTTGCTCCAGCTTCTTCAATTCTTCCTTCTCGTTAAAAAAGGGATCGTCCTTCTTCTTCTTCAGCGTCTCTAATATTTCAATCTGAAAAGCGTCCTCGCCAAATTTCGTCCATTCCTGTTGCAGCTCGTGATTTTTATGGCTGCCAAAATTCAACTGAAACTTTACGCCATTTAACGTTCTTAAGTTTCTGCTGCTGGCCACAAAGCGTTTTTGATTGATGACATTCTGTATTTGATAAACGCCGGACTCGGTCTTCATCTCCAAATATTGCTGGACCATTTCTTTCCGATTCGAAACCATTGCGGGTTCTCCTTTCCTACCTAAAATATAAACGATATATATATTTGTTTAATTTATTTACATCATTATATTACATCGTTTAATTTCGTGTCAATGAGAAAGTCCATATAGAGAGGTCACCACAAAACAAAAAAACCGTACCTACGCCACCAGCGCAAGCACGGACAATTTTCAAAAGATGATTCCTTGTTGATTCACAAATACAGCCGACTCTTACTCATGATGATAAAACGTCATATGGCTTTTTTCCTCTTTATAATATTGAAGTCGTTCCTCTAAACTGCCCGTGTGGAATTCCAGAAGATGCCCATCAGGATCCCTAAAATAAATCGATGCGCGGTCCCGTTCATTCCGAGTTCTCCCTTGGACAATATCGACATGGAATTGTTTAAGCTTCGATACGAGCTTCTCCAGATCCCTCTCTTTCACAGTAAACGCCAGATGTGTATAGGATTGATAAATCTCGCTGCGGGGAATGTCCTTCTGCACATTTAAGGCAAGCCATATGCCTGCCAGATCAAAATATGCAAGGCTATTGCCTCTCACCAATAGTTTCGCCTGCAATATATCGCTGTAAAACGAAATAGAACGTTCCAAATCCGACACCGATATGCAAATATGGTTCAGCCCTTTAATTTGCACTTGCTGCACCGCCTTTATTTTTCAACGGATATTCCCCTTACAAGAAAGATGCCGGCAAGTACGCTTAGCACCAATCCCAATTCATTCGTTCTCGTTAAATCCATGAGAAACCCTCGAATGCCTTCCTCCACAAACCCATATTCCATCACAATTGCAGGATATAACGACCTGTAGATTAGACTCGCGTACATAAGCACCGCTGCCAACAAAATCCAACCATTCAGCTTAACCTTATGGCGATCTTTCCATAATGCCGTGGCCTTCTTCATTTCCACGCAAACGCCAATCAACATCCCCAGCAAAGAATACAACAATATTCCATTGGATACCTTCAGCAATTGATGTTCCGCACCGGCATGCTGCATCCACGAATGAACGCGTCCCATAAAGTAAATGATCGTCATCATGATTGCAAACATCATGGCAATGAATCCCATACGTCTTAGACTCCCATGCGATAAGCTCCTCTTTTTAGTCCCCCATAACAACGTAATGAAGGAAGCAGCAGCGATGAATAGTACTGCGATAACCGAGTACAAGACAATATCTCTAATGCTTGTATTCATATCCGTTTGAATGCTGCGAGCCATCAAAACTGCGACACCTATACTGACAATCCAGACCAAAGCAAGGAACAACGGCTTCCAATTCCGCATTCTTTATCACCCCCTGCCACCTCTACACATCGCTGCAGCTCATGGAACCTTTCAGAGATGATCCGTAGACTGAGACTTCATGAAACGCTTGTTCAAAATCATTCTCTTGTCCTGGAATCACGTGAAGATAAACTGCTTCTAGATTCAAGATCGTTCCTCCCGAATATAGATGATATAATCCACAGCAGGACCCGGGATTCCTTGCTGTCGAAGCATCGAGGTAATGTTGCCGCGATGATAAGAGCCGTGACTGACGACATGCTGGATGAGATCGTATGCGGTGTTCTGGAATGCATCGCCTTTCAAATTATGGTATGAGATTACATCTTGTTCATCCAAATTTCGAAAAGCTTCCTGCAATTCATCCAGAAGAGGAATATAGCGCTGCTCTGCATCCTGCAGCGAAGCGAAGGAACCCCTGCTTAGTGAAGCAGGACTGACCCCTCGAAACCTCGAAAGCCACACTTTATCCGCATCATACATATGCATCAGCGTATGCGAAATACTCGGAAACACATTCCCCAAATCTTTCTGAAAAACATCCTCTGAAACACCTTTCAAGTGTGCGATGGTTTTCAATTGTGCCCATTGATGGTATGCCGCCAACACTTGCATCCGACTTTCCATAATCATCATCCACCCTTCACTTTGATATGGTTTTGCATGAGTACACGCGTGACTTCAGTTAACGTGCATTCATTAGCGGATTCCCACCACGATCTGTCATATAGCTTCTCACCTTATATGTAAATGAAAGCACGAGCATCACCAACGACAATAACAAATAGAACGGGTTCTGTAATGACAAGAGAAAATGCAGCACCAAAGAAAGAACTAAAGACTTGTATTTTCTGTTGTTCATCGCTGAAAGCGTCCAAAGTGAGAACACAAAAGGCAGCAGATTATATCCTACCATTCGGCCGAAGTTCCTCGCATCGTATTCGTCCGGTTCTATCCCTAACGCACTGTTTAGGGCACCGGATTTAAAAGACTCCCAACTGTCTCCTGCCTCAATGAAAAAGAGACCAAATAAAATGCAAAAAATAACGATGAGAGCTATTTTAAATATCATAAAAATTTGAATAAATCTTAAGCTCATCGGCTTCATCAACATCATTTCCTCCAGCTCTTATGAAACATCATATGCGCCCCATCGGAACCGTATCCGTTAACGCTAGGTCTCTTTTTGTTTCGTCATCGCATTTATGATATTCCATTTCGATTTTTTCCAAAAAACCGTCGACAAGACATCCCTGCTCACATTCTGACGTAAACTCATTCGACGAATGGGAAGAAATTCCTTCAAATCCATCTTCTATATTTATATGTATTGTGACCAAGACAAACCTAGGAAAGCTCCAGTAAATGCAAATAATCTTGCCCAGCCGCTTGCTGCCGCCGGACAAGATTATAATAAGCGCACTCATGCGGTGTCGTTATCTGCTCTCCTGCTTGAGATCCAACCAAGCGATTTCGCTCTTGCTCAATCGGATTTGGGCTCCTTCCGCACAAGACCGCATTTCCTCCGGATTTTGCGGACCAATAATAGCACAAGTAGGAAACGGCTGATTCAGTACATAAGCGAGAGCAATTTGAATGGTAGAAACTCCTTTTTCCTCTGCTAGCGTTTTTGCCCGATCGTAACGCTCCCAGTTCGCATCATTATAGAAAACACGTACCAAATCTTTATTCTCCAAGTTGTCTCGAGTAAATCGGCCCGTAAAGAATCCTCTCGCTTGAGATGACCAGGATAAGAGCGGGAAATTTCTTTCTGTGTGCCACTGCAGTATTTCATCGTCGGCAGAGATGCAATCTCGCCAATACGGCTCTTGTGCTTTCGCCAAGCTCAAATTCGGACTGTTGAAGGTAAAGCCGTGGAGACCGTTCTTCTTCGCATAATCGTTCGCTTCTTGAATACGCTGCACCGTCCAGTTGGATACGCCGAACGCTTTGATTGTTCCGGCCTCCACATGTTCATTCAACGCATCGATAATGACCTGAACCGGTACATTCGGATCATCCCTGTGCAGCGCATACAAATCTACGTAATCCGTCTGCAGCCGCTGCAGACTAATCTCCAGCTCTTCACGAATGGCATCCGGATTTACCCTTGGACCGCTTGCATTGGGATGGGCACCTTTCGTCCATACCTTAATCTGATCCCGATTGCCTCGCTCCTGCATCCAAATACCGATCGCCTCTTCACTTTCACCGCCGCAGTAAATAAAGGCCGTATCAATCGTATTCCCTCCGTTTTCCACGAACGAGTCCAGCATCTGCGATACCAGCTCCATCCGTTTAGGCGAAAAATAATCGGATCCCATAATCAGCTGCGTTATTCCGCCCTCTACTCCTGGAATCTGAATTTTATTCATCCGTACACCCCTTCACTTGTTTATGATTAAATGCACTTATCCTGCGCATGGATTGCTGTCGGTTCGACCTATCGCGTTGAAATACCAATATCACGTGTCTATGAATGTGCGGTGCAAACTATCTTAGCATGTGACTCGGACTCTCTCTCGAGCAGATTTCAAGCATGCATCGATCACTCGCATATTTAATATAGAATCCATCGGATCAAAAGGATATGATGCTCCTTCTAGGACGGCACGACCAAAATCATCCGCCTGACAGGCGTAATGGTTCACGACAGGAACTTCAATTTCTTTTCGTCCATCTGCTGTTTCAATAAAGTAATTCGGACTGGAATGGGTCGTAAAAGCGCAGGGAATTTCAATCCGCCCTTTCGTCCCTAAAATCTCAAGTGTATTACGGTACGCAGCCCACATACCACAGTCGAAAGATAAACTGACACCGTTTTCAAATTCAACTAATCCAGCCAGCATCATATCGACTCCACCGTGATCCGGTGAGAAAAAGGCATGGCAAGTAGCCGCTATGGGTTCCGTCCCGATAAGCATCCGAGCTGCGGAGATGGGATAACAGCCTACATCGTATAAAGATCCTCCGCCCATATCCTGATGAAAGCGAATATTTTCTTTGCTTCCGGCACTGTTGAACGTGAACGTACCATGAATACCGCGCAGCTCTCCGATTTCGCCGGAATGAATATGCTCCCGGATCTGTTCGTATCTCGGATGATGACGATACATGAACGCCTCAGCGTAAATGACTCCAGCTTTATGGCACGCCGCTGTCATCTCCTCCGCTTCCTGTGCGTCCAGCGCAGCCGGCTTCTCGCAGAGAACATGCTTGCCCGCTTCTGCCGCTTTGATCGTCCATTCCTTGTGCAAATGATTCGGAAGCGGAATATATACAGCATCGACATCGGCATCTGCCAGAAGTTCTTCATAGCTTCCGTAGGATTTCGGAATGCCCAGCTCCTCCGCGAATGCCATCGCCTTGCTCGCGTCCCGACTTGCTACTGCATAAACCTCACCCGTCTGAGATTGTTGAATGCCGGGAATGACCGATCTTCTTGCAATCCCCGCCGTGCTCAAAATACCCCAACGCAATTTCTTGTCTGACAATGTGATCGCTCCTTTGCTTCGTAACTTTCTTATGGATTTAGTACGTTGCTGTTAAGGCCATTATATGATCAATCTGCACAGAATAGGTAGTAGCATATTTATAAAAAATAGCAGGATATTTCAATACTGCGATTTGACCATAATCGATTCCGCTTATTTTTCTTCCTAAGTATAGAAGCTGCAGCAAGAGTTGAAATATAACAGGATTTGTATGTACTTTCCAATGGATCATTTACCGAATGACTTAACAGGCACCCGCTTACACCTCGTTTACTATCTTGTAATGAAAATGTTCATGATGAACAGCATCCATTCCGGTTAGCTTTCCGCAAAAAAGACTGACTGTCTCACTAGGAAAAACAGCGGCAAACCAGCACATTATGACCGGATTGCCGCTGCATACTTATTTGAGTTCTGACAGCTACCCCACATTCCAATTTGCAATCATGCCGCGAGCCATTTCCATATCTGATTCCTGCCCTGTCGTAAGCGCAAATTTGGCTACCAAAGCCGGGTAAGCCCCCCACTGCTCCACGATGTGATCTTTCATTCTAGGCCAAACCTTGCCTCCGGCCTTCTCATATCGCTTGAGAAAATCTTGAAGCTTCTCTTCCCCGAACAATGCGAAAAATAAAACAAAGTCTTTCCCAGGGTCTGCTACTTCCGCTTCCGTCCAATCGATTAATCCTGTTACTCGGTGGTTACGATCGACAATGATATGAGGCGAATGAAGATCCCCATGATGAAGCGCTGAATGGTCAGGCCAATACGAATCGGTTGACAGCCATGAATTCCAACGTTCTGCCATCTGGTTAGGTATTTGAAAATGCTGCTCGATCTCCTCTATATTGTTCGCGAATGTCCTTCTCGCCTCATCAGCACTTTTTACTCTTACCCCTGCTTCCTTCACTGTCTTATGATCAATCTGATGCAATGCAGCCAGCGTTTCAGCTAGAGAGTCAAAGAAGACGTGAGACAAATCGTTTTGATCGTATTTCCATACATATCCTCCCGCCGTCATATCGATGGTCGCAACGGGGTGCCCTTTCAACAGTGGATATGCAATTAAATCCTTTGTAAAGATGTTCCATTTCGGCACATCGAGGGGAAGTTGTTTGCCTACCAGCTTCAACACCTGGTCCTCGTATTTCGCTCGTTCCCAGACGTCATTACGTCTAGGCATACGGAGTACCCAATCTTGACCATGATCATCCGTAACGAAGGCAACGAGAAAATCCATACCAGATTCATTGATCTCCACTATTTGATTATTTATTTGTAAACCGTTTTGTGCCGCAGCGGACAAAAAAGCTTGACGTATTTCCTGCTGGCTATGAACTTGCGAGTTTGTCATAGTTACACATCCTTCATATTGTTGTAGACATAAAAAAACACAGACCTTAACATGTCTGTGCAGCCGTTTTCGAATCTGAAGAATGCCTCAATAACCCAAATAAATGAAAGACGAGTAAAAAACCCTGTTCTCATTGAAGATGGTTGATTTCTTATTTGGGTATACGTGAATTAGGCAAACTGATCCCCGACTACTCTGCACAGTCATCTTGCAATTCGTTCCAATTGCATCATTCAGACGAAGCACTTAACGTAAACGGGAATCATTTATCACACGTAACCCTCCGATCAACAAGATGTGTTCATTTTACCACAGCTATCCATATTCATCCACCTTATATTGTTTGATAAAAATAGTCAGAAGGTTTCTTATCCGAGCCCAAAGGCAGATGTCGAAGTCGTGTATTGATAGAACCGTTTCGGCCTCCATTCTTCTGATCGTTTGAACCTTTGAGCAACCCTATGACTTTCGACATATGAGAATGGTTGCAGGACATGTCGATATCATGTCGAATGTTTACCTTCTGGAGAAAAAACATCTTAGGAGGAACAGCTGTGTTAAAAAAAATGCTAGTACCCACAACCATTGCCATGTCCTTAACTCTTGCGGGATGCTCATCGGGGGATGTAAGTCAATTGCAAGCAGAGGTAGACGCGCTAAAGAAAGAAATAGCAGAGCTAAAGACACAAATCGGAGGTTCAGCCCCTTCAGCGCCTACCAATGATTCAAACGCGTCCAATGCCGCCAACGATTCCTATGGCTTAGGAGAAGAAATCGTCTCTAATGGAGTGACCTTCACCATTACTGAAGGGAAGCGGATGTCCGAGCTGAGCGAGAATTTGAAAGCAAATGAGGGCAAAGAATTTTTAATCTACTACGTACATATCACGAACACGAGTAATGAAGATTATGAATTTAGACAATCCGATTACAGCATTGTTTTAGGAAATGGTGAGATCGAGGATAATTATCTTCTTATTGATACGGCAAATCAGTATGATGACTTAGGAAATGGAGAGCTCGCTTCCGGCGGGACAAAGTCAGGCTTTGTAGCATTTGAAATCCCACAAAACGATCAACCGTTGGAAATGAGATATGAAAAAAGAACGTTCTCGGAAAGTACGGCTTTCAAAGTGAAGCTGCAGTAAAATAGCATTAAATAGAAGCAAGCGGATGCCCATGTACCACGGGTGGACCGCTTGCTTCTTTTGTACATGATACATATGGAATATCCTATGTAAACAAGGGAATTGAAGCTTTGTTCAGTTAAGTCCGTATAATTGTGTAAAAATGAAATCTCTTAAAAATTAAGAGAGCCATTTTAAAATCCCTCAGTTAGAATGGAGTTATCCAGACAACATTCTAAATGTACGAGGTGATTTAAATGGCTC
>NZ_JBHSQV010000120.1:0-10751 GCF_042658665.1 Marinicrinis lubricantis | reverse complement strand
AATTCGAAGATTGGACCAAATAATTATTCAACGTAGACATCTCCCCGAAACGGCCGCCTAATAGTTCCTGCACAGCCGCCGCGGCGTTGGCGTCCGGATGTTTGGGAACAGGCAATGCAATGGGCAATCGATTGATGCGCTTGAACATGGCGGTCATCATCCCCTTATCAATTTGATGGTTCTTAGTATCTTTATGACAGGGGACGTTTGTCTCATGCCGCGCCGGAGTGCTAAGAGGGCATAACCCAAATCATTTGCTGCGTGCGCAGAAAAAATGAGGAATTGTCTGTTTGCAGCAGGACATGATCTGGTTTCACGTCGGTTATCGTACCCCGAACAGGGCCCCGAAACGTTTCAATAACCACCGGCTTTCCTTGAAGCGAGCGCAAGGTGTGATAAAAATACGGGTCAACCAAGGTTACTGTGGATAATGCGGGATTTGCCGTTTCTCTGTACAGTCCATTCGGATAAGCATACACGATGAAATCTCCTCCTCATTCTTGTTACCATTTAGCCTATGCCGAAGGAAGGAAGGTTGTGTTTCCGATTGCATTTGAGACAACCAACCCGATAAAAATGACCGGAAACCGGGCGGATGCCGTTGTCGCTTCTATGCGTCTGCCATAGACTGATGCTGTAAGTTCAAAATTCACCTACCCAAGGAGGAATGGTTTTGAATGCAGTTTACTAAACAGGCAATGCCCATGTTTACGCATGACCACGCCGCTTATGTCAGGCAAATGCACGACTGGCACATGAAAATGGCTCAATATCACGACCAATTGCGTGCCTTTCATCTGGAAAGAGCGAAACAATTTCAAAAGCTGGCCGAAGAAAGAGCGAAAACGTCAGAAATACCCAGCGGCACCAGCGCCGCTTAAAGGCGAACCGACATGGAGCGATGTGATGAGTTGGCAGCATTCCGAATCAAAATCTGGGACCGCTATGTAACCCTTCGTTCCCAATATGGAACCCGGATGCCCTTGTCTTTCGACCAGTTCTGGTATGACTTTTTGGCCAGGCACATGCTATCCGACTGTGGCGTAGAGCAAGTATATGAGGACTTCTGCAACAACTGGGAGAATCGGTGTGTGAAAAATGTTTGCGATTCGAGCCATCGGTAGAATGCCTGCGAAATAGGACCAAATGGCCGGCTGTTGCCCAAAATGGGTTGCTCCGGCCTTTGATATTTGTATACAGGGGACAAGGGTAGATGGGATCAAATCCAAGCGGACTTTCACGATGCGGATAACTGCATAGGATGATTCGTTTCTGGACAACTTAAATGCTGTTTGCATAAATTTGGAAAGGCGGATGCCTGCATGTTACCAACATTCAGTACAAGCATTAAAAACTGGACTACCTCTGCCCCAAGACAACCAAATCGATGTAAAAATTGCATCTGGGGCAACTGGGATGGGTTGAAACAATTTTGTTCGAAACCTGTCTGCATTAAGAAATAACCAGTATAAGAGAAAGTCCATCTTCTTTTACTTGATCATGTTCGGTTATCTGCAAAGAATTCTTGCCCAGTGACTGGCATTTTTGCCGAGGACGCATATAATGACGTGATCCAACTTTGAGGAGTGATGAATCATGTCCGTTGCGGCTCAAACAAGTACAAAGAGTTTACCTCCCTTTTCCATATGGGGAGTTCATGCATCTGTCGCCGGAAGACCGGTTGTGTGGGGCAAACTAGTGATGCGTGTTTTGCAGGACCAGCAAATTCAAGGCACCATCCAATTTCGCGGAACGCCGATTCCGATTGAAGGAAGCTGGAATGAAAGCACGCAGCAGATCATGTTTCATTCCCCCTACGCTGCCTACTCCGGCCAATTAACCATCTATGACGATGTCAAGATTCAACTTCGGCATTTGGTTCTCACCGGACGTCTGCGGATGCTACCCTCTTCTTTACAGGCGGGCGAATATGGAACCTGGGTAGCGACAACAGATATAAGTTTGCCGGGGTATAGCGGCTATGTCCCGCCCCAACCGTCTTCCACTTCGCTGCCGCCGGTCGGCGTATTTGTCACGTCGAATATACTGTATGGAAGCTCGCGGTTATAAAGCAGGCACCTATCCGTCATTGTCCCCAAATATGGCCTTGACGGATAAAAAATGATCGGTGCCGGGTTCTGTGCAGGGTATGGAAATGGAATCACGGGTGCATCGTCTTGTCATCAGAAGAGCAAATGATGGGGATCCAGATAACGGAAAGGGGTGGCATCGGTGGACGAAAATCAGATTCATCATGCAATCGAACAAGCCTATCAATTGATTGTGGAAGCACACCGCAACATGACTGACATTTGGCGCACTCACGTACTGTTTACGCGGCAATGGTGGTTGGGAGTAGGTTTATCGATATGCCCCTGGCTACTTTGGATCGGATTTCGGGACAAGAGAGCTACGGGACAGTTTCTCCTATCCGGGTTTACGATCATTATCGTGTCATCGTGGCTGGACCAGCTTGGAATTGCCATGGGACTCTGGCATTATCACTGGGAAGTCATACCGTTCATGCCGGCCAATTTTCCATGGAATTTTTCACTTCTTCCCGTCACGGTTATGTTCTTACTCCAGTACAAGTCTGGCATACATCCGTTGTTCAAAGCTCTCCTATTTGGGGGATTTTCCGCTTTTGTGGCCGAGCCGGTCTCACAAATGGCCGATTTATACCACCCCGTTCACTGGAAACATACCTATTCTTTTCCTATCTATGTTGGGCTGTATTTGCTGGCTTCAAACATTGCCAAGAAGGGCATAGATTGCGGTAAGTCTTTTCAGGAAGACTCTAACTCCTGACAATAGCAAATCACCATATTTTACCATCATTAATTTTCTGACGGGTTGACATATTACATAAGGATGCCATTTCAGGAGGTGATCAACATGACGGTAGCTTCTCAAGTGAAAACAGCTGTAGCTTCATTAAAAAGCGCGCAGGCCAGCTTTGAACAGTTTGCGTTAAATACACAAAACCAGCAGGCCAAAACCACGTTCACAAATGCAGCGCAACAGACACAAAACATCATTGACCAGGTCACTCCACGGATACAACAAATTGAACAGGAAGAACCGCAGTATAAAGGGTTCTAAAAAAGGCCATGCCGATCTTTTCTCGGCATGGCTGCCCCTTTATCTTTATTCCCTCGTAGACGACAGGATTGGGAGGCTGATTTTCTTGGCATGGATAGCAGGATTATGGCTAGTAAATACGGCACTATTGATCATCATTGCGGTTCGGGAGGTGCGCCGCCCCGCCAAAGCGTTAACTTGGATATCAGTCGGACTTGTATTACCGATTATCGGATTCGTTTGTTACCTGTTCGTCACGAATCCTGTGCAAATGCGGCGGGACAAGCTCGTTTCTTCGCACAATAACCCGATATCATTACCCCCAGAATATGGTCACTCCGCATTTGTTATCGCCCGGGCTTTGCAACCTTTGTCTGTCAGTGGCCTTCGAACCGGTTCCGTCCAAATCCTCACGAACGGGATAGAAACCTACGGAAAACTCCTTCAATCAATTCAGGCCGCACAAAAGTCAATCGATCTGGAATATTACATATACCGGAATGACCATATCGGTAAACGTATCACAGATGTGCTGATTGACCGGGCTTTATCCGGTGTGAACATTCGTTTTATAAGGGATGGCTGGGGAAGCCGGTCGTTTCCCAAATATGCGGTTCGCCGGATGATGGAAGCAGGCATTGAATGCAGGACCATCTTTCCCTTGCGAATCCCCTGGGTACTATCCAACTTGACATACCGGGATCATTGCAAGATCGTCATCGTCGACGGAAAGGAAGCCTTCATGGGAGGAATCAACGTTGGGGACGAGTATACCGGAATGAAGCCGGATGTCGGTTTTTGGCGCGACACTCATATGCGGTTAACCGGCGAAACAGCGGATGATGTGAAAGCCGTTTTTGAGGCTCACTGGAAAATAGCGTCACCGGACATGCTCCATTCAACGAGAAAGGCTAAATTTATCCCTGAATCGGCTCAACTTTCGGGCGATAAAGCCATTCATCCATTTCCATCCGGCAAAACAAAACGATCCGGATACGGATGGGAATGGGGATCGGAGCTGGGAACGATGGAAGGCACCCACATGGGAAAAGCTTCCCCATCCAAGGATTCGCATAACGTCTATATACAGATATTCGAAGGCAATCCCGGGCTGCCTACTCCGGTCATTCGGGAAATGCATTTCATCTGCCTGACGCAGGCGACCCGAACCATCGACGTGACCAACCCTTATTTTATACCCGATGCGGATATCATGATGGCCATCAAAACAGCCGCGGCGCGTGGCGTTCGAGTGAGATTACTGGTGCCGCGCCAAGTGATTCCTAAAGTTGCAGGAGCTGCAAGCCGTACGTATTATGGCGAACTCGTGGAAGCAGGGATCAATGTGTTTCAGTACAACAAAGGGGTATTGCACGCAAAAGTCATGATTATCGATGGCGAGATTGCCGAAGTGGGTTCTTCCAACTACGATCTCCGTAGTTACCGTTTAAACTACGAAGTGTGTGCAGTGATGTATCATTCTGATGTGGCCCGGGAGCTTACGGAACAATTCGAACGGGATCTCGCCGAGGCTACTCCATATCGTTTGGAAGATCATATGCATCGTACTTCTTCCGAGCGCATGCTTGATCAAGCAGCGCGTTTGTTATCTCCTTTGTTATAATTCTCAAAAATGACATGGAATTGAATCGAAGTCCAGTTTACACATGTATATAGCGAAAGGGGAGAAGGCTCCCAACGAAGACAAGTAATATCAGATTTGGGCTACCGTCTATGGTGCAAATATCACGCCCGGCATATAGTGTAGAAAAAAAGGAGCTGCATCATAGATGATCATATGAAACCGATTGAAGTGGAAGGTCATCAGGTTATAAGTATCGAGGTCGCCCTGCCCAAAACAACACTTCTGGCCATCACAACCGATCACGGATATATCATGTGCGGAGCGCTTGATGTTCGTTTGTTAAATGCGAAATTAAACGATCGCCGCATTGTGGCAGGACGGAACAATAGAGCAATTGCTGGATGCCCCACTCGATATGGTGACCACAGAGGCGGAATTACGCGGAATTTGCCCTGGGATGAAAGGAGCAGATGCGCTTTTAAAGATGGTAAACGAGGTTAGTTAATTTTAAGTCCACACTTAAGGAAAGTAGGGGAATTTTTTGTTAACGGATCTGCATATTGTCTTCCTTGGAGGCGATGCCCGGCATCTTGAAATCATTCGGTCATTTACTGACATGGATGCAAATGTTGCGGTAATCGGTTATGAAGATTTGCACGAACAACTTCATGAAGTTCAGCATTCCAAGCTTACGAAGGAGGTTCTTCGCAAAGCGGACATATTGATATTACCGGTTGTCGGTACAGACGACCATGGCAGAGTAGAGTCTTCATTTTCATCTGAAACGTTATTGCTGAACAAGGAATATATGTCTTGCTTGCCGAAACACGCAAAAGTCTATACTGGCATAGCCAAGTCCTACTTGAAGAACCTTTGCGCGGAACTGGGGATCGATCTGATTGAATTATTCAGCAGGGACGATGTTGCCATCTTCAATTCCATTCCCACTGCGGAAGGCGCCTTAATGATGGCCATTCAACAGACGGAAATTACCATACATGGTTCGCGTTGTATGGTGCTGGGCTTGGGGAGAATCGGTCTTACGTTAGCCGGTATGCTTCACCGCCTGGGGGCACGCGTCAAAGCGGGTGTGCAGAAACCGGAGGAGTTTGCACGTGCCTGGGAGATGGGGATTGAGCCGTTTAATACGAAAGATTTGTACGATGAAGGCGTAAATGTGGATATTATTTTTAACACAGTTCCGGCGCATATTCTTAGTTCTCGTGTTTTAACCCGTATTCCGCATCACGCTATCATTATTGATTTGGCTTCCAAACCAGGAGGAACCGATTTTCGTTTTGCCGAAAAACGTGGAATCAAGGCCTTGTTGGCACCAAGTTTACCGGGATTGGTCGCGCCAAGAACGGCTGGACGTATATTGGCGAGAACGTTATGTCAATTGATCCAGGACGAACGGAGTCAAAATCGAGAGCAATTGGATATACTTGCTTTTTCTTCCGGGTTATGAGATCGCGAACGCTGTAAAACGAATCATTTAGAGAGACATCATTACTTGTTTATACCGGCACTTTGCCGGCCTCCGTCTATTTCCGTAAGAATCGGATAATGAAGCGCGTGGTGGAACGGCTCTTTCGTAGATCAGAAGTCGGTTTCCAAGGCTAGAGTTCGGGGAACTCCAAGTTAAGCTGGTCTCAGTAACCCCCGGAGAAGAATTCCCTGAACACTCGGCATTACAATCGATCGTAGGGGAAGTTTTGCAGGATAAAAAGAATTACTCGGGAGTACTCGTGCAAGAGAGGTTAGATGGCAAAGTGCGATCCATGAATGATCACCTATGTATACCTGCAGCTAAAAGGGCAACGTTTGTTCTAATGGCCGATATCCAAGATTTTCAACAGTACGTGCAAATTCAATGCGAGAAAGAAAGAAGGGAAACCATTAGGCATATGGCGGCGGGCACAGCCAATATCATCCTGAATCCTTTAACGGTAATCAAAGGAACGCTTCAACTTCTGGAAAAAGTTTGAAGGAGCATGTTTCCATTTTGCAATTTGCGGCATCTCCAAAAAAAATGACAAGATAGTGTTATCATAAATTCGATCTAATGAGACTTCTTTTTGTCAAAGAAAACAATGATATATATATCGTCACGAATGATAACAGTTTAATGTCATTAGACACCATACGATCAATCCGCACAAGCCAACTCCAGAAGTAAGAGAAAAACAAATTTACTTCACAAAATAACTGTTTCGTGAAGTATGAAATTGATGTTATAATTTGGACGAAGAGGGGAGGGCGATTATGGCAAAATGCTGCATCGATGATTTGATCGATTCCTTTACGGTATACCTTGAAATCAACAGGAACTATTCTAAGGGAACCGTTGAAAATTACAACCGCACGATTGTAAGGCTTGCTTCCTGGCTCAAAGAAACAAGAAACATTACATGCATCGAAGATATAACTGCTAATGATCTTCAATTATTTTTAGGCACATTAAACATCCCCAACACACAACGAAAACGAATAAAAAGCATCCTAAACCGGGCACCGTTTTTGCAGCCACGACGAGAGCACGCATCGTTTCCTCAATAAAACAGTTTTTTAAATGGGCTGTTAAACAGCAATACCTGCAGTACGACGTATCACAGTATATTGAGAACCCTAAACTCGGTGAACGGCTTCCCAAAAGCCTTTCTCTACAGGATGCTATGATATTTGAACAATTCGCCGCGAAACGTAAATTTAAAGAAAGAGATTCATTAATCACCACGCTGTTTTTATTGCTCGGACTTCGGGTCTCTGAGCTTGTAAGTATCGATCTCAAGCATTTTAACGAAGATGACGGATCGCTAACAGTCATTGGCAAGGGGAATAAAGAAAGAAAACTCGTGATGACACCGAAAATTATTCGGGCCCTGGAGAATTATAAGCCAGCCCGTCAAATGATCCTTCAAAAACGTAATCGAATTGAAGAACGGCGCTGTTTATTTCTGAAAAACAAGGGAAACGGTTAACAAGAAGAGCTGTGGAGCTAATCATTGAAGAGATCGCAAAAGCTGCCGGTGTGCGGGCAAACAATTATAAAGTAACGCCGCATAAGCTGCGACATACCTGTGCGACGGTTCTATATAATGACGGTGAGGGAGCCGATTTGTTGGCAATCGCCGATCTATTGGGCCATGCAGACCCCAAAACAGCTACGATTTATACAAAAGTGAATTAGAGAAAATGCGCAAAATCGTGACATCAAACCCTTTAGAATTAACCTGAAAGTACAATATGGCATGTTTGTGTCAACTGCAGCGTGTAAGGTGATGTTTGTGTCACTGAACACTTTTTCGTTCAGAACTGTGCAAGGAGATGTTTGTGTCACAAACCCATTCGATTTGCGGGCTTTAAGGATATGTTTGTGTCAAAATTAAGGGTATGTTTGTGTCATTAGACAGGAATCATATGGATTGTATCATTAATCATCCTATATTCAATCATTTTTATAATGTCCGATAATATATATTATGTAAACTAATATATAAGGGTGATATATGCCTACGGTGCCTTATTTGAATATTCTGTCGACGGATGAATTTAAAACCATTACGAAAGACCACAGTTTCTATTACCTAGATCTGCTTCCATTTGTGCTTTCATCTGTTGCATAACATTTTCGCTATTCAATTTGATATATTGATCGTCCTTAAACAACATCGGCAGCGTGATTAGAATCTGGTTTTTTTATCAATGGTGTTTAGCTCTAATTCCTCGGATGACGATCCATGCTTTTTACGACATATCGTTCGATGGAAAGGATCTCATCATTATCCGCTTTCACCTTTTAGCAACGAAAAACGGAGATAAATATGAGGTGGCTCCGGGATATATGGGTTCTTTCCCTACACTATACATATCCTCTGTTACCTCGTGAAAATGCTTAGAGTATATTTTCGTTAAAATCGTTGGCTAGACCCCTATATAAGCTAAAGAAGCGAAAAAAATAATTAACCGTAAAATTATTATGTATACTAAATAATCGTTTAAAACCAATTGACAGCTCGAATATTAGTCAACCCCCCCGCCACTTGTCATTGCCAACACTCTGTAACTACGTGGTTTCAGACGAGGGTGATGCCGATTATGTCCTATGATATCCAACGTTCCAAATTACCTCTACCTCATTATTGTGCAGTCTTATATCCGCCCTCCCCTCTTGTTTCATTTATTCATGTTCCAGGTTAAAACTACGCGCAAGTCAGCTGCTGGACTTGACTGACCGTTCAATTAAAGAAATCAGCGCTTCACTCAGATTCAAGGACCCCTACTATTTTTCCATACTGTTTAAGAAAATGATGGGCACTTCACCTTCCGATTACCGGAAAAAGTTAAAAGGATGAGCTCGGCAAATCAAGGATACTGTTATAAATGTTGGAGCTGTAAAGTTCAGAATTAATCAAAATACACCTCGCGATACAAGCTCTCTGGCCTGCATCACGAGGTGTTTTATTGGATATAGGATGTATATTAAACAAAGCTGATCTGTACAATATACGTCCTGCTGCCTCTATTCTAACGATTCAGCCATTCGCAATGCTTCATCAGCCGAAAGCGAACCCGTGATGGAGTATTGAATACCGTCTACTATCCAAAACAATTCGATGAGCTCAGGCTGCTCCAATACATATCCGTCGGTATCTTCAATTTTAATAGGGGAAAACATTTCTTTTTGGAACGAGGCTGTATTCCGGCTCGCAACGAATGATAGGGTCTTGTCATCCGACACATACGTGAAGATGATATCTCTCGCCGCTTCCCCTTCGATCCCTGTCGCAGCCATTTCCAATAAAGTAAAGCCCTCCGGCACGAAAGTAGGAAGCAGCAGTTCCTCTCCGAAGGATGCTTTCGCTTCTTCTACCGAGTTTAGCGTTGTGGTAATCAATGAAGAAAGCCCGATATCTATAGAGTCACTGGGAGAAGGCGGCAAGCTTTCAATTATGGAATGCTCAGTCGATATGGGATCGGCCTCCTGCTGCAGCATGGAGTAACCCGCGATCATGATGACAGCAGCTGTCAGCGCTGCCGCTCCGATCGTCCAGCTCTTCGGCACACGGAATCTGCGTTTTGCATGCTCCGCAGCTGCTTTTTGCCGAATGTTCATCTTTAATTGGTCATTCCATTCTATTTTGGAAAACAACATGTCATCCAACTCCTGTTTGAGATGCCCATCCCAATTATGATCCAAATCGGTCATGGATGGATTCCTCCCTTCTCATTTCTTTAGACAACGCTTCACGTGCCCGGTGCAGCCTGTTTCGCACGGTTCCTTCGGGGGAAGATATGGCATCCGCGATTTCCCGCGTACTGAGTTCCAAATAATAATACAGATATAATATTTCTTGGTATGGTACAGGTATGCGAAGCAAGTATTGCAGCACTTCGCTCTTTTTTAATTTTTCAAGCACCTCGGTCTCGGCACTGATACTTCGGCCTTGATCCATTTTGCTCGGATCGGTGGGCTGCTCCGAAAACATGCGAAGGCCTATCTTGTCTCTGCAAACGTTTATGACAATTTTCGTTAACCAGGTCTTAACAGAACTGTCCCCTCGAAAAGCAGACCAATTCCGATATGCCCGAAGGAACACTTCCTGACTGATATCCTCAGCTAGATGCCTATCGCCTGTATAGAAGTAAGCGGTGCGTATGATGATCGTTCCGTATTTTTCCATTAGCTGCTCTAGCGCTCTAGCGGGATCTTTTGAAAATAACTTTTTGCTTTCTAAGCCGGCCGGCTTCACTGGATTACCACCTCCACCCTATTAGACGGTCTGAATGAACGATCCGCTGCAATTTTTGCAAAAATAACAAATGAACTAAATAGGCTCCAGTACAAGAATGTTTACTTCATTCAAACTAAAATCATCATTATTGCAACTATTCTAGAGGCTTCCCACAGCGATTTACATGCAAAGATTACCGTATGAACGAAAGTGAAGCGTTCTTTACTTAGGGCTTGCTGAACGAAACATTAGAGAGCAAATTGTCTGTAGGCGGTACGTTTCAGCAGCATGTTGAGAATGAGGACAAAAAGAAGCCGCAAGCGGCGTTCCAGGTTCATCACGAGGAACTG
>NZ_JBHSQV010000119.1:0-10540 GCF_042658665.1 Marinicrinis lubricantis | reverse complement strand
TCGCCCTTGTTAAACAATCCTCAAACCATTGGCGTGTTTGTCAAGAGCGATTGCGGCGCATCTCCTTCCAGTAAATAGGAGAGAAGCTAACCCTTTAGGTAGTTTTCATAAATCTTTTGACACTACCCAGCGATACTCCGGAAAGGCCCTCTGAATTTCCGATACGATAAAGCTCATGCTGTCATATCGATGCGCCGTGCCCGTGTCCGCTTTAAATACCAGGCGCAGCACCGGCTTCCCCGCTTCCTTGCGCAGTGTATCCAGCAGAAAAGGGTTCATGTCATACGCCGCATCATCATCCGTCTTCTGCGGATCGGTATCGATACGTTCCAGCCTTAAGCCATCCGCTGCTTCGAACGAATGAATGATGCGCGATATTTCTCCTGCCGTACGAATGCTGGCGGCCCGCTGGGCTGCGAATTTTCCAATAAATCCGGGTTTTCTTCGATTCGTGAACACCCCCTGCTTCAATAGCGCAGTCGCACCACCTGCTGGCTGGGTCACTTTCCACACGTGCCACACGCCCGCTTTTTCCTTCGGAGCAATGACCGAAATCTCGCCTTGCCCGCGCCGAATGTTATGAATTTCCTCCTCGCTGGAAACCAGAAAACCATGTCCTTCTCCGTATTTGCGCAGAGACAGCACATGCTCATAGTTCACCCTGTCCCCTGCAGGCATGGGAAAGCCGATTGTCTTTAATTCCAGCTTCTCTATATTCCAAAGCGGAACCATATCCTCCCGCATGAAATACTGCGCTTCGCCCAGCTCGAGGCGAAATTTCTCCAGCTGTGCCGCTTCACTGGGCATTCCGTCACAATGTACCAGCACAATATCGAAAAATTTATGCACAGATGGATGGTTGACCGTCCGCCAAGGGATTCCATTCAATTGAAAAAGCCGGTACGCCTGCTCGATTTCCCGTGTATAAACATTCGATGGGCGGAGTCTGACCGCGATATCGTGCGTCCCCTCTGTCGTTACCAACTGACCCGCGTAAGAGTTGGAACCGGAAAGCAGCTTCCGAAAGGAAGCATGATCGCATTCCATATAGACCGTCTTGATCACCGTCTGTACGCCCTGCACGAGTCTCTCACGCAGCTCCATCCAATCCACTGCAGCCGGCGCAAGATCTTCCTCCCGCATCGGAAATAAATATTCGTGAACCGGATCTACTTCGTCTCGTGCACAGATCGACGCATGGATATCGTAGGCTGCCTCCTCATCCTGTACTTCCCCAAAAATCCGCTCCTCTAAAGCCTTGTTCACGGATTGTTGGTGTTCCGCAAGTCCGACGAACACGCCGCTTAAGACGTCACGCAGCCGCTTGCGCTGCTCCAAGTCCTCCATTTTATTCAGCCGTTCGAACACCAGTTGTTTCATCAGGAATCAACCCTTCCGTCATGCTTGCTTCATGAATGTCCTAACTTTCCGGCACAGCCCATTCGTGATCGGCACCCTATAAGAGCGGAAACACTGCAAATAGCTCATGCAGCCTCCCCATTCCATTCGTCTGCTCCTTAGTTCGCAGGCTTTGCCGCGCCGCCGGTCTGCTGCGTGCCGCCCGATTGACCCGTTCCTTGCGCCGTGCCTTGACCGCTGCCTTGGGCCGCATCCTCCGGCTTCTCTTCCTCTGGCGGGTTCAGCTTCTCTTGCGCCTCGATGATCTTGTACTGCACAGCCAGCACTTTATCGGTCTGACCGGCTTTCTGATAAATGTTTTGAGCGACCGTATACGTTGCAATGGCCTTCGCGTAATCTTTGGCCGCCATCTGCTTATCGCCCTGCTTCTCGGTATTTTCCCCTTCTGCCAGCTGCTTGCTCAGTTCGATCTCTGCGGTCTTCTCTTTCACCGCGTCCATCTTCACCTGCACCTGCTGCTGTCCTTCCGTGAAGGAAGCCATCATTGCCTGTTCATTCGCCTTTTGATACAGCGCCTGTGCTCCCGCAAAATCACCGGCCTTAAACTTCACATCCCCCTGCTCAACGATGCCGAGAATAACCAAATACGACTCTGCTTCCTTCTTCGAAGCCTCCACCTCGCTCATGTCGAACGATTCGTAATTTGAAGCTTCCTTAAGCGCTTTATCGTACGATTCGACCGCTTTTTCGTAATCGCCGTCCTTGAAGAACTGATTGCCCTTCGTGACCAGCTGGGCAACCTCCATTTTCTCCCCGATGAGCTTTGTCTGTATTTTATTGTTCAGTCGGTTCGATGCATTTCTTGCCAAGCTGTATTCATTCAATGCCTCATCAAAATCGCCCTCTGCCGCTTCCTTATCCCCGTTCCTCTCATGCTCGGTCATCGTCGTGATCGTCTCGGCTTTGACCTTCACGGAACGGGCTTTGTAATAATACGCCCCTCCGCCGAACAAAAGCGCAGGAATCAGAATCATCGCCACCCTGCGTACGATCTTAGTATAATTACGCTTCTTCGGCGCTTCTTTGTATGTCTTATTCACGTACACGACGGCTGCCGTGTAGTTGTTCACAATGCTGCGCTGCTTGCTGAGCAGCACTTCCTCCAGCGTGTCCAGCAAATCCTCTGGACCGTCCGCTTCTTCGCGGGCATCGAGCATTTCCATGGCATTCACGCCCTCCCACAATCCGTAGGAGCACAGCACGATAACGTCGTCGTCCTCCAGCTTCACCTTCTTTGAGACGTACGGTTCGAACGTCTCCGGCTGCCCGAGGTAGTGGAGCAGGTTCGTCCGCTCCTCATGCCGATCGACATCCTCCTGGCGAATTTGTCCGTATTCGGCCATCCGCTGAGCTAAGCTTTGATCCTTGCTTTGATGCAGTACCCGCTCTTTGTTCAAGTGATACATGCGCGAATTCCCGGCGACGGCCCAGATCATATGCGAATAGTCCGTGACGACCAGTACGAGACTCGCCTTCAAACGGACACGTGTGCTTTCGCTATGCAGATGCTTGTGCGCTTTATGCAAATAGGACCTGAGCCTGCGTCTGGACATCGTGGGACGCTCCGTAAACTGCGCAAGCACGCTTTCCACAGCAAGCCTCGCACTTTCGGTATACTGGCCGTTGTCCAATCCGTCCGCCAGCACCCAGCATGCCATATCGTCCAGCTCCGCATAGGCGAAGAAGTCCTTATTTTCCAAGAAGGTTCCTTCTTCAGACAGAAAGCTTGTTTTCAGGTCGCTGTTGTCTTTTCTCATCGCATGAACTGCTCCTTTTACCGATCTTTAGCTCTCTTCGCAACCTGCTTCTTACCAGCCTTTGTCGAGAATGATCACCGTCGCGTTATCCTGATTCGCTCGTCCCTTCCGCTCGACGGCCTCAATCATCGCTTCCACCGCTTTCTGAGGGGAGCCTGCCCCCATCACCAGCTGTACGAGCTCAATATCCGTCAATGCGCGATATACACCGTCGCTGCATAAGATCACCTTGTCGCGCTTCTCCAATGGAAAAGGCTCTTTGCTCGTTTCAATGGAGTGAAAGCCCTCGTGTCCCAAATAATTGACGAGGCGATTTTTCAGCGGATGTGTCAGTACTTCCTGTTTGCTGATCTCTCCCGCAACGAACCGTTCCTCCAGCACCGATGAGTACGTCTGATTACGGTTCATGCGCATCACGTCGCCACCCCGGATCACCGCGATCATGCTGTCGCCAACGGACGCCCAGTACAGAAGACCATTCTGAATGACCGCCGCGACGAGTGTGGTGCCTCCTTGGGCTCCACCCAATCGATGGACGATTTCCCTGTTCGCACGAATGGCCGTTCTTTCAAAGAACGATTTGAAATCACGGTCGCTGTCCGGCTTCTCGAACCCTCTGATCATGGTCATCACGGCGATCGTACTGGCCAGCCGTCCGTTATCCATGCCGCTGATCCCGTCAGCTAAAGCCGCGATTGTCGCTTTTCCGTTATGCGCCGTTGCAAAATAATCGTCCTGTTCCTCACGCTGTCCAACCGTCTGCCCGTTGCCAATGCGAATTCGAGGATTTTGCAGCCGCTGATGGAGGACCCGGCGAACAAGCAGCAGTATGGCGAAGCAAACGATCAATGCCAGGACGATGATATACGGCAGCCACCCTTCTGCTGCATTCATTGTCATCATCCTATCCCGTATGATTTTCCCATTCGAAGTGAACGCCGCAGAGCGGAATAAATATAAACTTGCTTCGGCCCATTTGAATCACGTCATATGGCGTTAATTCCACCGGCGAATACACCGCTTCATTGTTGTGATAAGCGAGTCCCGACGCGTCTCCGGGCAGAAGATAGAAATTGCGTTTTTTCGGATCATAGACAATCACGGCGTGGTTCCGTCTGGAAATCGCATTATCCCCGATAATTTGAATGTGCATATCTTCCGAGCGGCCGATGAAGTTCTTCTCGGCATGAATCCGGTAATCTTGTCCAAGCTGCGGTCCTTCAATACAGACAAGCCATCCCGTGACCGGCTCGATTCCGCCCGCTTCCTCCAAATAGGGCATCGTTTTTTCGTCCGCTGCCAGCGCCAAATTCCCTTGTTCCCTATGGCCTCCGGTCGGTTCTACCTCTGCCGACATAAAGCAGTAGGGACATGTGCTGCCGTGTTTTCTTGTACTGAACATATGTCCATTTGCGCATCTTGACAAACTCATATCGCTGATTCCCCTTTGTATGTATAACTTTCCAATGTTAAAAATCAGGCTTGCTCCTCTATAAGACGAGCAGCTTCGTATTCGCGATATAGATCACATCGCCCGGCTCTACGCGGTGCGGCGTTTCAATCTCCAGCTTCCGCCTTGCCTGCTGGCCTGCCTTTTTGATGCCGACTCCATTTTTCGATTGAATATCTTCCACATACCAGTAGCCGTCCACCAAATTCAGCACCGCATGCTGCCTGCTGACCAGCGAAGCGTACTCCGCATCAATCAAATTAATGTCAATTTCATCGGTGATCGGACTTTTACCGATCAAAAGCGACGTTTGATCTTCGATCTGCCATTCTTTCATGACATGCTCCGCTTCATCCACAAGCACCAGCTTGGAAATCGACGATACTTTCGTCCGGCTTTTCACCGCCTTTGGCCACAGGTACACGGATACATACCATGCGGCGGATAATGCCAGAAATACGCCGAAGACGTTCTTCAGCACAACCTCTTCGTTAATGACATAAACGAATACGGTCGCAGCGATGGCGATGATTGCCATCAATATTTCGATTCCCTTTATCCAATAAAAACCCGTTGTTGCCTTCATCGCTATTCCTCCTGAGGCATGTTGTTACGATCTTTAGCTAGGCGCTCTTCGGATTATTTCTTCCTGACTCCAAAGTAAGATTCAAACCAGGCATTCGCATGCAGCGGCTGACCGCCTGCTTGCTCCCTACTATTTTTCTTTCGTTCACCTGTTTTCGGATCAAATCCGAAAAACCGTTCAAAGCTTTGCGCCACATTCGCCATATCCAATCCGGCACTGCTCTGCGTCCTTGGTTGTTGTTTGCGGGCTTCTCCTGCCTGCTCACTGCGCCCGTCCAGCTCGGCGTCGTACCTTTGTCTTGCCGATCCATCGCTTAACGTTTGATAAGCGGTCACCATTTCTTGGAATATCCTAGATGATTCCGGATTGCCCTGGTTCGCATCTGGATGATGCTTCTTTGCAAGCTTGCGATACGCTTTTTTAATGTCGTCTGCTGACGCATTCCGTGCAACGCCCAAAATGTCGTAATAGGTTTTCATTCATCCACCGCCGATCAGGATTATTTTCCTGTAAAGCTATGAAAGGGGCATGAATGCCCCCTCCAACTCCCTAGAGCGTAAAAGCGCTCTGATTATACGGCATAGCCGCCTTCCACTTTAGTCATTTCGGTTTTGTCTTTCTTTTGTTTGATGAACAGCTCAAACGTGCCAACGCCTTCTGTGAGCCCGAAGCTTTCGGAATAGTCCACCACGAATGCATTAGGGAAATGAATTTTACGAATCACTTGGTCTGCCGCGATGACTTCAAGCGTCACTTTGCGGTAGCAGTCCGCTTTTTCTGCGGAAACGAGCGACCATAGAGCAAGCTTCATGGTGTCATCGGCATTGTCTCCGTCCGTTGCAGTAATGATTTTGCCTGTCATACGAAGCGTTGCACCCACGTCTGTGGAGCGAGCATTGGAATCATCCGGTGTGTCCGTTTCAAACTCAACCGTTTTGATGTTGTCCATTCCGAGCTCGATTGTTTCGGATCCTTCAACCTTCAATCTGAAACCCATACGATAATACCTCCTAGAAAATAAATAATTTCTTTCCTCGCGTGAACTTCGCTTGATTCGCTTGAGGAATGTATGTATGAAGGCGAACTTTTGGAAAAAAAGCTGCGCCTTATACGCGAACTTAAACAACCTTCGCAGCAGAAGTTGCCTTATGGATCGTCACCTCGAGGTTCTTCACATTGCCATTGAACACCAGATCGATCTGGCATACATTCGTCTCTTCGTCGATCGTATAGCTGATGTCATCGCCATCTTGGATGATCGAATTGACATAGCCTTTATCTCCAAGCCATCTGCTTTTTTGGCTGCTTGGGTTGTTGCTGAAGAACTTGACGATATTGTCATGCTTGAAATCTCCGGTTTGGAAACGCAGCATGCGTTCGATGTATGTGCTGACCAGCGTCTTGTATATAGAATCATAGCCATCTTCGGTCGCAGCCAGGCTTCTTGCTTTATAGACCGTGATTCGGTTAATTTTGACTCCCTGCAGCTGAGCATTTTCGGAAGAGAAGATGAAGCCGAAGTTGTTTCGGTTGATGGAATCCTTAATTGTATTCGTAAAGCCGGAAATCTCCTTAGCCATCGTCGTCACAGCGCGCAGGCTGTTTTCTCCCGCTTCGATATCGAAGCGAACGCCTGGATATTCCTTCTTCACCTTCTTGAATGCCTCGCGCAAATATTCCGGGCATTGGCAGGCTGCGATTAATCCTGCTGCGACGTAAGCCGCTCCAACATAAACTCCCTCGATCCACAGCTTCAGAATGTCCTCTTTTTCCTTGGAGAGCTGCACGCCCTCCTCGGTTTTGGTCATCTTGCTGTCGATGACGACACCGGACTTGTCCTTCGGAATGATCGTGAAATTCGGCAAGCATGGAATGGCAAATTCGCTGTAGGACTTACGAGCCATCACTTCGCATTTGTCGATGAATCGCTCGATGCCTGTCGTTGCCACGCTGTTGAACGTTGTATTTTCGCCGTTCTCAAAGTTGAAAAACAGCTGAACGCGATACGGCTTTACGACTTCAAGCAGCATCGTCAAGGACTCCAACGTATTTCCGTCCTTCACATCCGTCGATGCGTTCCCTTTAAAGCGCGCTCTGCGTACCTGCACATTGCCGCCCGTGCTCTCCATTTGGATGGATGGGACGATGCCGAACCAAACCGTATCGGTGAAATCGTTCTTCGAGTTTACGGAATTCAAATACATTTCCAAACGCGGAATGTTATTGCTCTTGACGAGCTGATCCAGCTTGCAGTTCGTTACCAGCAGGGACGGCTTCATACCGCGATTCTTCGTCGTATACTGATCGAAGAACATCTTGACGCCGAGAATTTTCTCCACCAGCGGCTTCACGGTCTTCACGAAGTCATCCTTGGCTGATCTATAAAATTCTAAGTAGGTATTGTAGTTTTGTACTTCTTGTTCAATGTTGATCTCTTGATGCGTCACCGGCAGCGGGCAGAAGGTGCGCACGACCAGATCTTTCACATAGGTTGTCGGATTGTCCGTGATCGCCTCGTAATCTTCTTCAAAGACGGAGACCAGCCCCGTATGAGTATCCTCGTTCACTAAGGCCAGATCGGTAATCTCCGTTTTCGGCGCCTCAATGATTTTCAGTTCGCCGGAATCACCAATCGTCAGCATGCCGATCTGCAGCGAATCGTCCTTGCTTTCCATTTGCGATTCGCCCAGCAGCAGTCTCGTCTTAATATCATCGATCGCCAGCGGCAGCATGGCCATGACGTTGTTGTAATTGCGGCTTGCCTCTTCAAATTTCGCATTCAGCTTGTCGCCAAGATCGAGTTTGCGAGGATCGCCGTCTTCCAGCTTCTCGTATTCCGTATAGTAGTAGTTGATTTCCTTACGAACCTGGCGAATATCATCCATCACTTTCCGCGGTGAAATCATATCGAGCAAATTCTCGAATTTAAAATCTACGTTGGGAATGCCTTGACTGCGTTTCGTGTCAATCAGCGTAAACAGCATTTTCAGAAAATCGTTATTTTGATCAATGCGAATTTCCGAAATGCAATCCTCTGCAATCCCTTCCGGTTTCTTCAGCGTATACATGACCTTTTGTGTAGAAGCATTATAAAAGGAGTAGACCGCAGGAGTGAATTTTTCTAAAAACTCCTCGAAGCTTCTTACCAGCAAATGCTGGTTCACCTCTTTAATCTTCTCGTCACTCAAGCTCCCTGTACCCATCGTTTCTCCAACAATCGTCAGTAAGTCGAGCTTTTCGGGATTGATTTCTTCAAAAAGCATAGTACGATTCGTCTGTTGTATAATTTCCATCGATGCTTACTCCTTTCTACTAAAAGGCATCCTATGAGGCCCTCTTATTTCTAACGTTAAAGAACGTGACCATGACTGTGGACATGTTGAAATAACACAACCAGTGAATGCTTATGAAGCAGATTGCCATGCAAACTTGCTCATATAGATGTTTTCTTACAAATACTAGATTGAAATCTAGCATATTGGATGGGAGTAAAAATTGTCAAGATTATACATTTTAGGTAATTGATACTGATTTTTAGGTCCTATATCCATGACTTTCTTTGATTCGCTTGTCATAATATGGAGATCACACATCATATAATGATGTTTTTTCCTTTTTCTTCTATATTTTTGACACATTCTCACACGCCGACAAACTTTTCATAATCCAAATGGACTGATCTGCTAAATCATAAATTTACAAAAAAAAGCCGCCTTGACGGCGACTTAGCAGCTCGTTATCTGCTTCATATGACCTAGTGTTCATCATTTCACTTCCAAAACGAGGAGTCTGCCCGTGATAACGCCCTTTTTCATCCCTGTGAACATTGGAGCGCCAAGGCTTGCATATCATCTTCGCTGACTTGAGCCACTCCGAATGGCCATTCAACTATATATTGTCATAGCCTCGGCCTTTAGTTCACTTTCGTTTCCGCTTTCTCCGCATCGGAAAAGGCCGCCCTTATCGACCTTTAACGAATCGGGCAGCCTCTTGCAATCTTATGTCATATTTTTATAAAAATCCTGATGCTATACCTTTTCGGTCAAGCCATTGGACGTTTCCGCCAAGCGGGTTTGATGTGCGCCAAGCTTCTTCTCCAACCGCTTCAAACGGAAAGCTTCATACTGCAAAGCGGCTTTCAGCGTTTTAAGGGATACTCGCTTTTGCGGTTCCACGGACAGGCCCTTCATAATCGTTTGCGCCAGCATGCTTGAAACATTCGTCTTCAGCTCTCTTAAGGGGATGATCTCATCCTCAATCAGTCTCTCGGACACATCCGGCGGCATCGTTCCGCTAATATAATAGTAGAGAACCGCTGATAAACTATACATATCGGACCACGGCCCCAAGCGGGAGGTTTCCGAATACAATTCCAGGGCGGAAAAACCAGCCGTCGTCACGACCTGCCGCTTTTCCGAACGGGTAAAGGAAACGGCCGATCCGAAATCGATGAGCCACGGCTTTCCCTTTTTCCCTATGATGATATTGCCGGGCTTGATGTCCCGATGTATGTATCCTTTGCTGTGAATATATTGCAATGCGTCCACTAAAGGCAGCATCATCTGCTTAAAAAAGCTTGCTTCTAATTGGCCATCCACTTGACTTCGGTAATGATGCAAGGCAGAACCTCTGCAGTATTCTGTGACTAGATACCCGGTCCCATTTTCATTAAAGTGGGCGGCATAAGACACGATATGCGGATGATCCATCTCCCGCAAAATATCGATTTCGCTGCGAAAGCGAAGCAGCCACTCATCGAAGGTCTTGCGCAAGGAAGGCTTTCTGCAAACAACGGACCTTTGATCGAGATCCCGCAGAACTAGTTGGTTCGGGTAAAATTCCTTCACTACCACGGTTCGCTTTAAGCGTGTGTCTCTGGCCAAATACACAATCGATAATTCACTTGCAGCCAGTGCAGCATATATTTTATATCTGTAATTCAGGATGACCCCTTTCTTCAATCGATGATCATTTAAGACCAGCTCCAATGTTCGCGCCCTCCCTTCTCTGTTATTCTAACATATAGAGAAAACCAGATTAAGAGAAGAGCAAATGCTCATTATAACGGTAGATTTACCAGAGTGACCGATGAGATGGATTACACTTATATACCGACAAACTTATAATCAATAATACTATTCATGAATTAACACTTGATATCATGGGATTTATATAATAAAATGGGCGATAATGTAAGAATTCGATCAAGTCCGAATTTGTGTGTAAATTCTCCCTCGGTTAGCTAGGAGTCTTTACCCAATTCGGGTAACTTTCGTTTTTTGGTTTGATTTGTGTTCTTGTTGCCATGTAAGATACTCGGTCATGTCT
>NZ_JBHSQV010000118.1:0-9975 GCF_042658665.1 Marinicrinis lubricantis | reverse complement strand
CCACCAAAAAAAGCTGCGTACCTGTTCCGACAGCGGTTATTAGCAGTATTGGAGTTTAGTACTGGAATGAAACATAGCCCCTAGCTTTCATGCCGGGGATGTGGCGTAAAGCCATGATTGTTTTTGATCCAAACATATGCCAGTCTAGGGTTGTCATATGCAGATGTCGGGTTGTTCCCGCTGACGATCATATTTGAGGATTTGCAGCTATGATGAAAGGATAAACCGTTGGTGCTGATTGAGCAAGAGGAGTCGTTTAGTTGAACATGACGCACGCCTATCGATTCTGAATAATGGATAAGGTTAGACACAACAATAAGAAGGCAGCATTTTCAAACCATCCATATGGCCCCAAATCGAATGGAAAAGGAGTGCAGTGATGAACTTCAAGAATATTGCGGTTGCCGGAAGCGGCGTATTGGGAAGTCAGATTGCGTTTCAAACGGCATTCAAAGGCTTTAATGTATCGGTATACGACATTAACGATGAAGCGATCGAACGAGCGAAAGAAAGAATGGAGGATTTGAAGCGCCGTTATCAGGATGATTTGGACGCGAGCCCAGCAGAGGTGAATGCGGCATATGATCGAATGAGCTTCAGCAGTGATTTAGCCTAAGCGGTCGAGGGGGCAGATCTCGTCATTGAGGCCGTTCCGGAAGTAGTTCAAATAAAAACGGATTTTTACAAGGAACTGGGGAAAGCTGCTCCTGAGAAGTCGATTTTTGCAACGAATTCATCTACGCTTCTTCCGAGTCAGTTTGCAGAGGCTACAGGCAGGCCGGAGAAGTTCTTGGCACTGCATTTTGCGAATGAAATATGGAAGAACAATACAGCTGAAATCATGAAGCATCCGGGCACCGATCCGAAAGTATTCGATGCTGTGATCGCATTTGCCAAAGCGATTGGCATGGTGGCCTTACCGCTGCAGAAAGAGCAGCCGGGCTATATTCTGAATTCCTTGCTCGTGCCGTTGCTTGATGCGGCTCAAATGCTTCTGGTCAAAGAAGTGGCGGATGTGGAGACGATTGATAAAACGTGGATGGTCGCAACCGGAGCGCCGATGGGGCCTTTCGGGATTTTAGATGTGGTCGGCATCAACACAGCCTACAATATTACTCAGGCGAAAGCAACCGAAGATCCGCTGCATGAGAAAGTGGCCAATCTGCTCAAGACCGAATATATCGATAAGGGCAAGATGGGAAGAGCGACAGGGGAGGGATTTTATACGTATCCGAATCCCAGCTTCATGGCTCAGGGGTTTACAAAATCTTAATTGATAAGCCAAAAAGTCAATGGACCGATCCATAGGTGATCGGTTTATTTTGTTTTAAATGAAATGTGGTATGCTGTATATAAATTTGTTTTGAAAGAGGAAGCGGGATTCATGCGACAGTTTGTGCCACTGCAGCCGCCTAAATTGGAAAAACAATTCATAGAATCGAATGCCTATCTATATGAGGAGTTTGCGCCATGCAAAGCGATACAAAGTTGACCGGTTTTTACAAGCAAGATGAAGCCGGGTCCTGAGATAATGACGATGAAAATACAATAGGCTGGAGGAAAGATATCGATGAAACCGCGTATTAGCGTACTTACTTTAGGTGTGGATGATTTAGAAAGATCGCTGAAATTTTACCGGGACGGACTGGGCCTGCCAACAGAAGGCATCGTGGGCACGGAATTCGAGCATGGAGCGGTGGCGTTCTTTGATTTGCAATCCGGTGTTAAGCTCGCAATTTGGAACAGACGGGATCTTTCTCATGAAGCGAAGGTTCCTCTCACTTTACCAAGCTCTACTGAAATGACGATCGGACACAACGTCGGAAGTAAAGAAGATGTCGATCAGATTATGGAGCAGGCGAAGAAAGCAGGAGCTAAGATTACGGATCCGGCACACGATACGTTCTGGGGAGGATATTCCGGACACTTCTTGGATCCAGATGGGCATCTGTGGGAGATCGTCTGGAATCCTGCATGGGAATTAGATGATTAGAAAGTGACACAAAAACGGCCTACTAGACGTTATTCCGTCTGTGGCCGTTTTTTCCGTACATGCTCATGTCTTGTTCTGACAAAGAACACTTCCGTTTTTTAGCAGCCAAAGGGTCATCACAAGGCCGACCTTAAGTACTTGCCGCTAACTCGAAGGGGTAAATATACCGTGAAAATTCTGCTCATAGAATAAGTTCAAAGCTGTGAACCGCCGCTGGCATCGATAAGCTGACCCGTAATCCAGCGGCTGTCCGGTGAAGCCAAGAATGCAGCGATCTCCGCAATATCCTCTGGCTGTCCCCACCTGCCAAAGACCGAGAGACCCGAAGCAAACTGCTGTCCGCCTTGATCTTGAAGCAGGGCTGCGTTCATGTCCGTATCGATAATACCCGGCATCATCGCGTTCACTGTAATTTGTCTTGGACCGAGATGTTTCGCAAGCGTGTATGTCAGTGTGTTGACTGCTCCTTTTGAGATGCTGTAAGCGAGCAGATCCGGCATAGCAATACGCGTTACGGCTGATGACATATTAATGATCCGTCCGCCGTCCTTTAGTTGCGGCAATAGCTTCTGGATCAGAAATCACGGAGCTTTGACGTGAAGATTCATGACCTCATCATAAGAATCCTCTGTCGTCAGTTCAATACTGCGCATTTGACCGATTCCCGCATTGTTTACGAGTATGTCAAAATGCTCCGCTGCGTACTTGTCGAAGAGCTGGGCTTTGAAGGACTCGGCTAGATCGTTTACGCCTTGAGGATGTCATATTCTCACCTCTTGTCATTGATCAATACCGTTTTATCACAGGGAGCATGTTGAAATGTTGCTGTCACATCACGGACTGTTTTGAGCCTTGGTGAACCGACTTTTGAAATATTGCTCTTACATTCCCCATGGCTTACGCTGAACGTATATAAGGGGTATACTTTTACCTGAGGTGATGCAGTATGCTGCAGCTGACAGAAGAGATGTGGAACGCCATTATAGAGAATGACGCATCATATGATGGTCAATTTATATACGCCGTACAGAGTACCGGGATTTTCTGCAAACCGTCCTGCAAGTCCAGAATTCCTCGGAGGGAGCATGTTCATGTGTTTGATTCAGCGAAGCACGCTCTTGACGCCCGTTTTAGACCGTGCAAACGATGCAGACCGACAGAACGCATTTCCCCAGAACAAGAGTGGATCGAAGGAATTGCGAAATACATCGAACATCATTTCAGCAAGCCATTGACGCTGCATACCTTGGCAGAAATCAGCCATAGCAGTCCATATCATATGCAGCGCACCTTCAAGCGGATGAAAGGAATGACCCCGAACGAATATATCCGTAAACAGAGAATCGAACATGCCGCTCGTCTGATCATCCAATCGAAAAAGACGGTGTTGGAGATTGCCGAGCATGTAGGGATGCCGAATTTATCTTACTTTATCACGGTGTTTAAGAAGGAGATGGGGTGTACGCCCAGTGATTACCGCCAAATGCATCAAGGGCATCAATCGGTATGATGTTACCCGTGATAATTTACTCCTTTTCATTGTCATGAACGAATCTATACAGTTAAAATTAAGAAAATTGAAAGTGGACGTGTCATGGAAGGGAGCCTGCGGATGGGGAATAATCAAGGATTGTGGTTTAATAGGCGGAGTGTGCTGTTGACTTGGGCACTGTCGTATTTGGTCGTTCTGCTGCTGCCGGTTGTATGCAGCACAATCGTTTACATGCAATCCAGCAAAATGCTCGCACACGAAATTCATACGGCGAACGATTCTCTGCTGAAACAACTGCGAGAAATGATGGATAAGCAAATTGAAGCGGTGGATCGATTGAATTTCGAGCTGACTTGGAATCCAAAGGTGCGTGAATTGGTCGATCAGCACAAATATGAGACTTATCCGGAGGATTTTTTATACGATCTGCATAACGCGACCAAGGATCTTGTTCTGTACCAGTCGGCCTATACGGTTGCTGATTTGTTCTACGTTTACATTGCTTCAAGGGATACGGTCTTGCTCCCAGGGGTTTACCGTGATGCGCAATTCGCTTACGACGAGCATCACCGTTCCGAGGCATTTCGTTTTGAGGATTGGGAACATATTTTGCAGAGCAATAAATTTAGAGGATTTGTTCCAATGGTGCGCACGGATGAAAACGGGGATTCTGTACCTGCGCTGGCCTATGTAAGCACTTACGACTATGAGAACAGCCAGCCGACCGGTGCGAATGTCATTATGATCGACCAGCCGAAGCTGCTCACGGCGATTAATCATATCGAGGCATTCAATCGAGGGCACGTCATCATCGCAGACGCGAATCATCAAGTTTTAGTGTCCAGTTTGAATAAAGCGCTTCCATCTGAACTCCCGTTTTCGGAACTGGAGGAGAATGGGGGGACGTTTCTATGGGAGTCGGGGGAGCATCGTTACGAAGTATTCAGCATTCGGTCTAAGGTGTCTGGACTTCGTTACATATCCCTTATTCCAAGCGAGCTGTATTGGCAGAAGGCGGAGCTTGTTAGAAGGCTGACGCTGCTGAGTATTACAGTCAGTCTCCTGGGCGGAGGAGGGCTGATGTACTTTTTTCTTCGAAAAAATTACAATCCTGTTCAAAGAATCGTTCATGCGTTTAAAAATAAGTCAAAAGGGTTGGAGAAAGGGGCGAATGAATTTCATTTCATCGAGCGTGCGCTAGACGATACATTAAGCGAGATGGAACAGATGATGGTGCAGATGAAACAGCAGCATTATACACTTCGATCCAACTTTCTGGCGCGTCTGCTGAACGGGAAGCTCGGGGGCGAACTGCCGCCAGAGGAATCGTTAAGCACATTCAATATGGAACTGCTGTCTGAAGATTTCGCTGTTTTGCTCATTTGTACTGAAGATCACGATGTCTTCTTTGAGCGCGCCCATGGAAAAAGTGAAAACGAGAAGCTGCATTTGCTGCATTTTATAGTGACGAACGTGATGGAAGAGCTCGTGAATAAACAGCATCGGGGTTATATGACCGAGTCGGGTGATTTGCTTGCTTGCTTGGTATCATTGTCTGAAAAATCCCCGGAGACGCGAATGAGAGAGCTGCTGCAAACCGCGCATTCGGCACAGGATTTCCTTGCGGAGAAATACAGCATCTACATCACGGTATCGATCAGCGGCATACACAAAGGACTTGAGCAGGTTTCCCATGCGTATCAAGAAGCGTTGGATGCGATGGAGTATAAGCTCGTAATGGGGAAGCAAGAGATTCTGCCTTATGAGGAAATCGAAAAATATTATTCCCACGCAGAGAATGATTCGGGCTATTATTACCCGCTGCAGCTTGAGCAGCAGCTCATGAATTATGTCAAAATTGGAGATCTCGATTCGGGTAAAGCTATTTTAGAGGAAATTCTCAAGATGAATTTCGGAATGCATCCGGTTTCTGTTCCTGTGGCGAAGTGTTTCATTCTTGATCTGGTAGGCACGCTCATTAAAGGATTAGCGGAGCTGGGAAGCGGATCGGAGAATTTATTGATTCAAAACCCGAAAAGAATCGATAAGCTCTCTTCTGCAGAAACGCTTACGGACATGCGGGAACAGCTCATGGAAATGCTCCAAGACGCATGTGAGTATGCCGGAGCAAAACGCCAGCAGAACGTGCAGGCAGCTAAACAGAAGGCGCTGGACGATCTGACCTCTGAGGTGACCGCCTACATTGATGCGAACTACACTGACCCAGGATTAAACGTTTCTATGCTCGGCATCCATTTCGACATGAAGCCTACTTATTTGTCCAAGTTGTATAAGGATCAGACGGGGGAAGGTCTGCTCAGCTCCATTAATAGGCGGAGAATTGAAAGGGCCAAGAAGCTCATCAGCGAAGAACGAGTTACGGTAAACGAGGCGGCGGAGCACTCGGGTTTTAATGATGTTGGGACGTTTATTAGAACGTTTAAGAAAATCGAGGGGATCACCCCTGGTAAATACAAAGATATCGTTGAGGAATAAGGAGAGGCCGCAGCGTGTGGCCGATGATGTATCCCTAGACCGGTGCATTCGGCGGGGATTTTTTTATGGGAAAAGCCGCAGCATGACGCCATTTTTATAGAAATTGCCTATTCAATTGGAGGTTTTGCAAAAAGTGAATTCCGCATTTTTCAATCCGTTTGGATATAGTGAAGATATCCTTGTCTGAACGGCGCAATTATAGTGATGGTATGGAGTACGGTAAACGTACTGCTCTGAATCATCCATATAAACAAAATGGGGAGGTATATCGAATGAAACCAATCGGCAGAAAAAAAGCTGCGGCAATGTTACTGACAACGTTATTATTTGGAAGCGTTATCGCGGGATGCTCTAACAACACCAAGGACTCTGCTACCGAGAACAGAACCTCTGAATCGGTCCAGACTGGAAATTATCCGATGGAGACGGATCAAACGCTCACCTACTGGGCGGCGCTTCCGAAAAGCTTGACGGGTGTGAAATCAGAACACAGCGAAGTTCCTTTTTATCAGGAGTGGCAAAAACGGACAGGGGTTCAGGTCGAATTTACGGCACCGCCGGCAAATCAGGTTGAGGAATCTTTTAATGTAATGCTGGCTTCGGGAGAATTACCGGATGTAATCGAATATAACTTTTTAGGTTTCCCGGGCGGGCCCGAGAAAGCGATTGAAGACGGATATATTTTGGAGCTGAATGATTTGATCGATCAATACGCGCCTAATTATAAGAAATATTTGCAGGAGCATCCCGAAATCGACAAAATGGTCAAAACGGATGACGGCAGTTATTACGCATTTCCAACGATCCGGGAGGATGACTCTCAAGTGACCTTCCAAGGACCGCTCATTCGGAAAGATTGGCTCGACGAGTTAGGGCTGCCCGTTCCCGAAACGATCGATGAGTGGGAGACGGCTTTGCGCGCATTTAAGGAAAAGAAGGGAGCGGCGGCTCCGATTTCATTCATATCCAAGCCGAGGGTTCTCAATGAGCTGGGAAATGGGGCTTTCGTTGGCGCATTTGGCGTAACTCGTGACTTTTATCTTGAGGATGGTGAAGTTAAATTTGGACCTGCAGAGCCAGGATATAAGGATTTCTTGGCACTTTTCCGCGATTGGTATGCCGAGGGATTGTTGGATAAGGACATTGCTACCGTCGATTCTAAGGTGCTGGACGCAAATATCGCCTCCGGTGAAACGGGAGCCACCTGGGGATTGACAGGCGGAGGTATTGGCAAATGGGATCCGCTGCTTAAAGAACAAAATCCGAATGCCTCGATCGTTGCTGCGCCATATCCGGTACTGGAGAAGGGAACCATGCCGAAATTCGGACAAAGAGACTACGCTTATTCACCCGGCTATATGGCGGCGATCTCTGGAACGACGGAGCATGCAGAACTGGCTGTCCGCATGCTTGATTATGCTTACAGCGAGGAAGGGCACATGTTCTTCAATTTCGGAATCGAGGGTGTCAGCTATGAAATGGTGGACGGATACCCTAAATATACGGATCTCTTAATGAACAATCCAGACAAACTGGCGCCAGCGCAAGCGATGTCTCTCTATATTCGAGGCAACACTGGAGGTCCCTTCGTCATCGACAAACGCGTGACGGAGCAATATCTGAGCATGCCGGAGCAGCGTGAAGCGGTAGCCATCTGGCAGAAAACCGATATGACGAAGCATCAGCTGCCGCTGGTTACTCCTACACCGGAGGAAAGCGCCGAATTCGCAAGAATTATGGCGGACGTGAATACGCTGGTTGATGAAATGACGCTGAAAATCATTCTGGGCGCAGAACCGCTGGATGCCTTTGATTCGTATGTTGAGAAACTCAAATCCGTGAAGCTTGACCGTGCGATCGAGATCAAGGAAGCGGCGTTGGAGCGTTATAATAACCGCTAATCTTGGTGGGATTCGAAGGTAGTGGCTGCTCCTCGGATCCCACGTTGATTTTGCCCTCACTTAACAGGAAAGGAGCGGGAAGGATTGTTGAGACAAGTGAAACCTGTAGATCGAACGAGCTTCAAGTACCGGTTCATTCGCGATTTCAAGCTGAACAAAATTTTGTACTTCATGATGATCCCCGTGCTTGCTTATTACGCCATCTTTCATTATGCACCGATGTATGGAGCCATCATCGCCTTTAAAGACTTCTCGCCGATGAAGGGAATTACGGGAAGCGAATGGGTAGGATTCCAGCATTTCCAAGAGTTTTTTTCCAGCTATTATTTCTGGCGCATTCTAAAAAATACCGTACTGATCAGTGTTTACTCCCTGCTGTTCATGTTTCCGGCACCGATTATTTTGGCGCTGCTGATCAACGAGGTCAGACGACAAGCATTTAAACGCGTCGTGCAAACGGTATCGTATATGCCGTATTTTATCTCGCTCGTCGTCATTTGCGGCATGATTACAGATTTTACGAACAGCAACGGTATTATCAACTCCTTTTTTACATGGTTTGTGTATGATGGTACAGCGATGCTGCAGAATCCGGATTTGTTCCGTCCAATCTATATTTTGTCGGAAATTTGGCAGAAGGTCGGCTGGGAATCAATCATTTATCTGGCTGCGCTAACGGGCATCGATCAGGAACAGTACGAGGCCGCACGGATTGACGGGGCCAGCCGCCTGAAGCAGATGTGGTATATTACACTTCCAGGGCTGATGCCTACCATCGTCATCCTATTTATTCTTCGGATCGGAAACCTGCTGGATGTCGGCTTCGAAAAGATCATTTTATTATATAATCCTGTCACTTACGAAACCGCCGATGTCATTTCTTCCTTCGTATATCGCAAAGGGCTTCTCGAGTTCGGATGGAGTTACAGTACGGCCGTGGGACTCTTCAATTCATTAATCAATTTGACGCTGTTAATTTCGGCGAATTATATCAGCCGCAAAGTCAGCAGCAACAGTCTCTGGTAGGAGGGAGAGCATGAAACGTCATCTCAGTTTCGCGGACAGAACGTTCGATGTATTCGTTGCGCTGCTGCTGTCTGCACTCGTCGTTATCACCCTGTACCCGCTCGTATACGTTGTGTTTGCTTCTCTCAGCGAGGCGTCTCGATTGACGGCCCATAAAGGCTTACTCTACCTGCCGCTTGGATTCAGTTTAGAGGCGTATAAGAGCGTATTCAGCAACCCAAGTATCATCATCGGCTACAAGAATACGATGTTCATTCTGATCGCGGGCGTGACCGTCAATTTGTTCCTGACCGCGATAGCTGCTTATGTGCTTTCCAGACGAAACGTGATGTGGAACCGTTTGTTTATGATGCTGATTGTGTTTACGATGTTCTTTCAGGGAGGATTAATCCCGTTATATTTGATTGTAAAAGGCGTAGGATTGATCGATTCGTTATGGGCGGCGATTATCCCGTTCGCGGTAAACACATTTAATCTCATCATTATGCGAACGTATTTTATGAGTATTCCCGTTAGCTTGGAGGAGTCGGCGAAGATGGACGGGGCAGGCCATTTGACCATTTTATTTAGGATCGTCCTGCCGCTTTCTATGCCCGTGGTAGCCGTCATGATCCTCTATTATGCGGTGGAGAAATGGAACGCATGGTTTTACGCTTCGGTTTTCCTGAAGGATCGGGATTTGTTTCCTTTACAGCTTATACTGCGGGAAATTTTGATCGCCAACTCCACGGATTCGATGACCGCGGGCGCTAGTTCGGCCGAGCAGTTTCAAATCGGGGAAACGATTAAATATGCTACGATTATCGTGGCTACGCTGCCGATATTGTGCGTATATCCTTTCCTGCAGAAATATTTCGTAAAGGGCGTTATGATCGGCGCTGTGAAAGGATAGTATATGATCGGGTGTTTTTTATTCAGATCAAGTGTAAATTGTTATTTGATAATTAGGGCTTGCTGAACGAAACATTAGAGAGCAAATTGTCTGTAGGCGGTACGTTTCAGCAGCATGTTGAGAATGAGGACAAAAAGAAGCCGCAAGCGGCGTTCCAGGTTCATCACGAGGAACT
>NZ_JBHSQV010000117.1:0-9827 GCF_042658665.1 Marinicrinis lubricantis | reverse complement strand
TCGCCCTTGTTAAACAATCCTCAAACCATTGGCGTGTTTGTCAAGAGCGATTGCGGCGCATCTCCTTCCAGTAAATAGGAGAGAAGCTAACCCTTTAGGTAGTTTTCATAAATCTTTTGACACTACCAATCAATGCAGGAGGGTATGATATATGATTATTGCTAATGCACGTGCTGTTTTCAATCCGGAAGGTCCGTTCAAACAGACCACGATCGAACGCAGGGATCTCCAGCCGCACGATGTTCTCATTGAAATTAAATATGCTGGTATTTGCCACTCTGACATCCATACGGCTCGCGGCGAATGGGGACCGGTAAACTATCCTCTCGTTCCAGGGCATGAAATCGCAGGAATCGTCACCCAGGTGGGTTCCGAAGTTACGAAATATGCGGTAGGCGACCGAGTAGGGGTAGGCTGCATGGTCGACTCTTGTGGAGAGTGCAGCAGCTGCCGAAAGGGAGAGGAGCAGTATTGTCTCCATGGACATACGGGAACCTATGCAGCGATCGACAGATACGGACAGTATACGCAGGGCGGCTATTCCACCCATATCGTCGTAACCGAAGACTTCGTCGTTCGGATTCCTGACGGTATCGCGCTTGATGCAGCCGCACCGCTTTTGTGTGCTGGCATTACCACCTACTCGCCGCTCCGCCATTGGGGTGCTGCACCCGGCAAGAAGGTGGCGGTAGTTGGACTTGGCGGGCTTGGACACATGGCGGTGAAGCTCGCTCATGCCATGGGAGCAGAAGTTACGGTTCTATCTCAAACATTGAAGAAGAAAGAAGACGGTTTGCGGCTTGGTGCGGATCATTATTTTGCTACGAGCGATCCGGAAACGTTTGAGAAGCTGGCTGGTTCATTCGACCTCATCGTAAATACAGTAAGTGCGAAGATTGATATGAATGCTTACCTTTCACTGCTGGCGGTTGATGGTACACTCGTCAATGTCGGCGCGCCGCCGGAAGCACTGCCCGTTCAAATATTCTCACTAATCCCTCATCGCAGGTCGTTTGCCGGCTCGGCCATCGGCGGCATTCGCGAAACGCAGGAAATGCTTGACTTTTGCGCAGAACACCATATTACACCTGAGATCGAGGTGATTTCCGCGAGCCAGATTGATGAAGCATGGGAGCGCGTATTAGCTTCAGATGTTCGGTACCGCTTTGTGATTGACATCAGCACGATGGAGAATGAATAACGATTCATTCAGGCAAGAAATTATAGAGGCACGCCAATAATGGTGTGCCTCTTTATTTGAAGGAGGGGATTATTCCCCATCTAAGGCGGACGCAGCCAAGTCTATTCTTTGGTTGGTGATGATTGGAGCAGAACCAAGCGGGGATATTTTGAGGGATGAAAAACAAATCGATAGGTAAAAACGAATAATTTCATGTTACAGTGTACGTGATAGATAGGAGAATAGATGATGAAGGTTGAACGAAGTCATTGGCATATATTCATTTTGATGATTGGTGTCTTTGGCATTTTAAATACGGAAATGGGTGTCATCGGGATACTGCCGCTCATTGCGGATCACTTTCAAGTGAGCATAGCCGAAGCGGGGATGGTCGTCAGTCTCTTTGCACTTGCGGTTGCAATATCTGGTCCGACGATGCCTTTATTGTTTTCACGCGTGAATCGTAAGACGACGATGCTGCTAGTACTTGGCGTTTTTATTGCGTGTAACCTTGTCTCTGCATGGACAACAAGCTTTACAATATTACTAATTGCTCGTGTAATCTCGGCCTTCTTCCACCCGATTTATGTGTCAATGGCATTTACGGTAGCAGCTGCATCTGTCGGCAAGGAAGAAGCTCCCAAAGCGGTTTCGAAAATATTTATCGGCGTATCTGCAGGGATGGTACTGGGGGTGCCTGTCACGAGTGTCATTGCGGCTTCAACTTCTCTAGAAATAGCTATGTTGTTCTTCGCTGCTGTGAATGCAGTCGTATTCATTGCTACCATGCTCTTTATACCATCCATGCCTGTTCGAGAAACACTTTCATATAGAGCACAAATCAGCATATTAAAAAAATCAATGATTTGGCTGTCCATAGCCGCCGTCATTTTCATGAATGGAGCCGTATTCGGTGTGTATAGTTATCTTGCTGAGTATCTTGAAACCATCACTAAGATGTCGTGGAACACCATTAGCCTGATGTTATTGATATATGGCGCAGCCAATATGATCGGAAACGTAGCTGCAGGGAAGCTGCTTACTCAACATGCCTACAGAACTGTAGCGGCATTTCCACTTGCGTTAGGAGCCGTTTTCATCATCTTGTTCTTTGTGGGACCCTTCGCCGTTCCAATGGGCTTGATTGTATTGCTGTGGGGAATCCTGGCCGGTATAGGAGCTAATATCAACCAATACTGGATTACTTCGGCGGCTCCAGAAGCTCCTGAGTTCGCTAATGGAATCTTTCTAACATCCGCAAATTTAGGAACAACAGTTGGCGCGACGGTATGTGGATTATTGATATCAAGCATAGGTTTACAGTACGTTGTGCTCGGAGGAATTGTATTTTTGATATGTAGTACGGTGTCGATCTTTTTGAGGAGCTCCATGCATAAATCTACCGAGCAACCGTTGTGAACAGGTATATAACTTCCAAGCGCCCTCTGGCACAGTGGTTGAAGACTCAAGATTGGAATGGAAGGAAAGAAATACGCGGCAACATGCGGCGCATATGATCTGGAAAATGTATAAACGCGATGATGGCTCTGGTTATCTTTGGCGGGTTATTTTCAAAAAGCGATATTCCGTTCTTGAGTGCTTTCTTCTCGGTATCGGGCACAGTGCCACCGTCGTGAAGCCGCCGGAATTGATTCACTGTATGAAACATAATGCTTCTGAAATTTTAAGTAAATACAAACAAACTTCGCAGTAAACGAAGGGGGAAAACATAAAGTCATATGATTTGGCTGATGCATCCATGTTTAACCTGCTGTACAGAAGTCGCACGGAAAAGGCTTTCACGGGTAAATGAATGGACTAAACATGTTTTTCTTCCTGCTGAAGTATTGGCCGATGATTCAGTGTACACTTATATGAGAGGGTGATGAAGTATGGTATAAATGGTGGTCTGCAGCGACGCATTTGAGTGATCCAGTGCAGAAACGCTCCAGATGCTGGAAAGTATCCCTGATTTCAGCCGACTCTGGTGAAAAAATGCAGCACATTTATGTGAGAAACGGTTGTGTGAAGGAATGTGGTGTAAAAATGCACCATCTCACTCACCCGTTCTTTCTGTACCTCTTCGGAGATATGCCGAAAACTTTGGTGAACTGGCGAGTAAAGTAGTTGCTGTCATTGAAGCCGCTTTGATACGAAATTTCCGAAATGGGCAGATTTGTCGTCTTCAGCAGCCTGCAGGCATGCTCCAAGCGCAGCTGCTGGAGATAGGCGAATGGCGTCGTTTGGTAGTAGGACTGAAAAATCCGATTCAAGTGTCTGACCGAAATATTCGATTGGGTTGCAATGTCTTCACGCGACAACGGCTCCAAGTAATGATCTTCCATAAATGAGATCGCCTTTGCTAAGTGCATTAGATGACTTTGGATGCCTTGCTGTTTCTGCATCTCATATTGCCTAGACAATAGGACGACGAGTTCCATAAATCGTGAACGTAGAACCATTTCGTAGCCCTGCAGCTTATTTTCATATTCTTCGATCATGTAATCAACAAAAGACGAAACGTAATCCAATCTCGAAATCGGCAAGCTCATTTTGCCTAAGGCATGGTTGATATTCCTATAATGGGGCTCCAATACGAAAAGCGCCTGATAGCCGTTCAGCTTTTTCAGCTCGGGGCCTTCCTCACTTAACAGCTCAGGATTAAACATGATATTGCAAATGCGAAATTCATGAGGGTCTTTATATCCATGAGAGGTTGTGTCATTAATAACGAATACGTCTCCCTTTTTGATAAAAGATTCCTCTTCGTTAACGATATGCGTCGCATTTCCGTGAAGCACAATAACGAGTTCCGAGAAGTCCACATGCTTGTGTACGTACATGTCCTCGTCATGCCCGCCGTATTGGATAAAAAATTGAAACTCCTCATTGGCAGTGAACCAATTCAGATGAATGTCTCTCATATTGGAACTCCCCCTCTCTGCATGGATTGATGATCTCGTTGTCCTTATCATGCTATTTTTAGACCTTAAAATCAAGGTTTAGGGACGAAACCATAGACTATAATGATTATGAAAATACTACTTTAGAAAATAGGTGCAGGTTTACTAGGATGGTTGTTAGAACGGAAATGGTCGTGGTTTGCCGCACTTACAGAGGCATCACGGCTTTTCTTTTTACCACATGGAAATGTTTAATTTCTAGGCACTCCGATAGGAGTTTTTTACAAAATGACACAACAAGATGAGGAGAATGGTTCATGCATTATCGAAATCCAGTCATTAGTGGTTTTCATCCAGACCCGAGTATTTGCAGAGTCGGCGAAGACTATTATCTCGTAACGAGCTCGTTCGAATATTTCCCGGGTGTTCCATTATTTCATAGTAGAGATCTGGCGAACTGGCAGCAGATCGGTCACGTACTAACGAGGACAGAACAACTGAATCTAAAAAAAGCGGGAAGTTCAGGCGGCATTTATGCGCCGACGATCCGTTATCATGACGGGACGTTCTACATGACGACGACCAACGTGTCGGGTGGAGGGAATTTCTATGTATATACGGAGGATCCGTACGGCGAGTGGTCCGACCCTATTTATGTAGATCAATCTGGAATCGATCCGGATCTGTTCTTTGATGTGGACGGGACGGTCTATTATACAACCTCTCATGATGCTCATGGACAAGGGGCATACCAAAGCCGGATTGATGTGAAGACGGGGCAACGATTATCGGATGTCACCTTGATATGGAAGGGAACCGGAGGACAATACCCGGAGGCTCCGCATATTTATCGGATCGGTGACTGGTATTACCTGATGATTTCCGAAGGGGGCACGGAATACGGCCACATGGCGACCATCGCACGGAGCAGAAGACCGGATGGCCCGTTCGAGAGCTGTCCTCACAATCCAATTCTATCCCATCGAAGCTTGCTGAAATCGATTCATGCGACAGGACACGCCGACTTGGTTCAGACGCCGGAAGGCGACTGGTGGGCGGTGTTCCTTGGAATTCGGCCGCTCGGATATCCGATGCATCATCATCTCGGCCGGGAAACATTTCTCGCACCGGTCCATTGGAACGAAGACGGTTGGCCGATCATTGGCGATAACGGAACGGTCAGCGAATCGATGCCTCTGGGCAACCTTATACCGCAACCCAAACCAGCTCTCCCGGTGAGGGACGATTTCGATGCCGCGGCGCTTGCACCGGTTTGGACCTTTCTGCGTTCGCCGGCCCCCGAGAATTGGACGCTCACAGAGAAGAGCGGCTGTCTCACGCTCTATGGTTCTTCGGTTACGCTGAACGAAGCGGACACTCCGGCGTTCGTCGGGAGAAGGCAGCAGCATTTCGAGTGCCGAGTGGCAGCTCACTTGCAATTTGCGCCGCAGCAGGACGGGGAAGAAGCCGGCATTACGGTGTTTATGAACGAGCGATTCCATTACGAAATAGCCGTTACGAGGATAGCTGGCGTACGCAAGCTCATCTTCCGCAGACGATTAGGAACCCTCTGGAAAGTTGAGAGTGAAATGCCCTGGTCGTCTGACTCTGTTGTATTGACGGTCGATACGGACAAATCCCACTATCGTTTCGGATTTTCAGCAAATGGCGAGGAACCGTTCTGGTTCGGACAAGGGGAATGCGGGCTGCTGTCCACCGAGGTAGCGGGCGGATTCACAGGCGTTTTTATCGCCATGTATGCGACGGGGAATGGGGTGCGTTCGGTTACGCCTGCTCATTTTGATTGGTTCGATTATGAAGCTTTCGAGTAACGGTAGGGGAACATGCCGGCAAACATGAGGGGTTGGATTTATGTGGTTAATACCGTACAATAACAATGTACATAACGAATTGAGGAGCATGATGATATGGCAGTTGACAAGATGATATACCCTTATTGGAACCCCGATTTACCGCTTGAGGATCGCGTGAATGATTTGATCTCGCGTCTGACGCTGGAAGAAAAAATTGGTCTAATGCCGCAATATCAAATCGCCGTCGAACGTCTAGGTATCCAAGCATACAAGCATGGCACCGAGGCCTCTCACGGTATGGCATGGCTCGGGGAGGCCACAACATACCCACAGCCGATCGGCTTAGCCTGTACATGGGATAAGGAACTATTACAGCGAATTGGAAGCGCAATCGGTGACGAAGCGCGAGGATTTTATAAGCGTAACCCGACACATAACGGGTTGACATTGTGGGCCCCAACGGTCGATATGGAGCGGGACCCCCGTTGGGGACGGACGGAAGAAGCGTATGGGGAAGATCCTGTACTTGCCGGCAAGCTGACCGCGGCACTGACACAAGGGATTCAAGGTGACCATCCTTTCTATCTTAAAGCGGTAGCGACATTGAAGCATTTTATCGGCAATAACAACGAGGTGGATCGGGGCGTAGCCTCTGTCAGTCTTGATCCGCGCAACCTTCGCGAATACTATTTGAAAGCGTTCGAAATTCCATTCAAGGAAGGCAAAGCGCTGTCAATGATGACGGCGTATAACGCGATCAACGGTGTCCCGGCGAATCTGAGTCGTGATGTCATCGACATCGTGAAGCAAGAGTGGGGAATGAATGGATTTGTCGTCAGCGATGCGTTCGACGTAACGGGAACCGTGCGGGATCACCATTACGTGGAGACACTGCAGGAAGCTGTAGCACGGTCGATCCGAGAGGGCGGCATCGACAGCATTACGGATGAAGCTGAAGGGGTCATGGAGGCGATTCGCAAGGCGCTCGAGGAAGGGCTTCTTACAGAGAACGATCTTGATATCGCGCTGCGCAATACGTTCCGTGTCCGTTTTAGACTCGGGGAGTTCGACCCGGAAGAGCGGAATCCGTATGCTGTGCTCGATGAGTCGGCGATTCTACGAAACGAACATGCAGTGCTCGCACGCGAGGCGGCGCAGAAGGCTGTCGTACTGCTGAAGAACGATAAAGGCATGCTGCCGCTTCAAGCGGAAAAACTGAGCAAGGTCGCAGTCATCGGTCCGCTCGCAGATATCGTTTACAGCGACTGGTACAGCGGTACGATGCCTTATGCCGTTACACCGCTGAAAGGGATTCAGGAGCGGCTTGCAGACGGCGGAAAAACTGATGCAAAGACGGTATATGCCGCGGGAACGGACCGCGTTCGGTTAAAGGCGGATCAAAGAAGTCGGTATGTACGAATCGGTGACGATGATAAGAATACGCTTGCCGCAGCCGCTGAGACAGCGGAGAACGGTGATGTATTCGAAGTGACCGACTGGGGCTGGGGAAGCCACACGCTGATAGCGGAGCGCAATGGCCGCTACCTGACAACGGACGACAAAACGGTGCAGGCGTCGGCTAACCGAATCTGGGAATGGTTTACGAAGGAAGTATTTATGATTCAGCAAGAGGGTTCTAATTCTTCGTCTTCGACGATTTCGACTTGGAATGGTATGCCGGTGACCGTTGATCGTGAAACGGGCCAGCTGCTTGTCGGTGACGGCAGTGCTGCGGAGACGGCCAATGCGATCAATGTGGGCGGCGCATCAGAGGTGGCTAGCGACTCTGTGAAAGCAACTGCTGAAGCGTTCACATTTGAATACGTGTCTAATGGCCTGGATACCGCCGTCCAAGCGGCGAGCGATGCAGACGCGGCGATTGTGTTTGTCGGCAATCATCCTTTAATCAATGGTAAAGAGACGATCGATCGGCCTGATATTACATTGCCGGCTTCGCAGGAAAAGCTGGTCCAGGAAGTACTTAAAGCGAACCCGAACACCATCGTTGTCGTTGTCGGCAGCTACCCGTTTGCCTTGAACACCTTGCAGGACACCGTACCGGCTATACTGTACACATCGCATGCAGGTCAAGAGCTGGGTAACGCCGTTGCGGATGTACTGTTCGGCGCAACCAATCCGGCAGGTCGCTTAAATATGACCTGGTACAAGTCGGTCGATCAACTGCCGCCTTTCATGGATTATGACATTATTCAAGGGGGCCGCACGTATCAATATTTTGAAGGCGATCCGCTTTATCCGTTCGGACATGGTCTGTCATACAGCGAATTCCGGTATGATGACCTTCGAATAGCCGAGAGCGAAGTTGTGGTCGGAAGAGATACAAATGTCACAATCACGTGCCGCGTGTCCAACATTAGCGATAGGGCGGGCGAAGAAGTCGTACAGCTCTATGTGCGGGCCGGAGCTTCTAGAGTCAAACGCCCGCGTCTGCAATTGGCGGACTTCCAGCGAATCGCGTTGGCGCCTGGCGAAACGGCGGAGGTCACGTTCCACCTGCCGCTCGAATCGCTTCGCATCTGGGATGTGACGCGCGAGAGGTTCTGTATCGAAAGCGGGGAGTATTCCATCTTGATCGGCTCATCTTCCACCGATCTTCGATTAGAAGGCCGCCTTACGGTCGACGGCGAGACGATTCCGCCTCGTGACCTGAAGCAAGTGACACGCGCTGTAAATTACGACGCTTATGATGGTGTCGAGCTCGGCGAATGCACGGAGGGCGGCAGTGCCGTCAACGTGAGCAGCGAAAGTGGATGGCTTGCTTTCCGAGATGCTGAACTTGGTGAAGGTGTGACGGCGATCGAGTTTAGAGCTGCCACCACAGGAGAAGCAACTGTTGAAGTTCGGCTGGACAAGCCGGATGGAGGGCTCGTTGGCAAGTACTCGATTCCAGCTGGCGGCAAGACAGATTGGAGAAGCTTCTCGTTTGGACTGACGGCTGAAGCGGGTAGACACGACGTATACTTGGTCTTACATGGTCCTATATCGCTCAGCTGGTTCAGACTGATGGCATAAAGAGAATAAATAATGAACGAAAGCCCCGCCGATACCGATCAGCGGGGCTTCATTGCGTCATGAAGTTTGCATCATGCATACCTATTGTACACGGATGATCACATCTACATTGACTTCTCGATCTCTTGGCCAAAATGTAAAGGGAAAGACCGCATCGTCATCCATTTGATTTAATACATTTTTGGAAATGTATACATGACCGTCATCTGCCCAGAAAAACGGTTTGATCTGCGCCCGTTCTTCAAGTGATCATGCTTCATTTTCGCAACCTCCTATTCTTATAGCAATTTCAGCAATCGAACCATGGGGCCGCCGGCTCCTCATATTTTACATTCAGAAAATGAGATATCACTTCGAATTTTGAATGCGCTTACAGGCGGTATTATATCGTCGATCATATGATCCAAATCTTAAGTAATGAGTAAAAAAAGCAAATAAGGGACTGAGTCCCACCATTGTAAGCGATAAAATATTAATTGAGGAAAAATGGAAGTACAGTCGGCTATTCATGAAGGGAATGACTGATATTTATATTTGTAAGCTTGTATTGTCCTTTCAATGCTATGATTAGACCCTAAAATCAAGGAATTGGACAAAAGTGTAAATTATAATTTTCATGTAAAATGCGCTTGTCTAATTATTCATCAAACTATTCTTATTTAGTAAAAAGTCCAGCGGTATGATGTCAAGTCCCTGATTCGTGTAAATTGGAAAAAGTTTTGAGGATAACCTCCTACGAGTCAGGAAAAAAGGCATCACGAAACTAACCTAGTTGAAAATGGCAGTGATTTACCAAAAAATAACTGGGAATTACCGTAAGACTTCAGCTAAAGGAGGCGGTCAATCCTTAGCCGCATTCACCTTCCTTCGGGGCGTGTAAATTTGGTCGTTGCGTAG
>NZ_JBHSQV010000116.1:0-9449 GCF_042658665.1 Marinicrinis lubricantis | reverse complement strand
GCTTCTATAATGGAAAAAGAATCCACTCCTCTATAGGGTATTTCACTCCAAATCAATACGAACGTATGTTTCATCCGGCTGCGTAATTCTCTCGATTTTATGTGTCCAATCTATTGACAGAGGTCCATACCGTGTCGGGGAATTTCAATCCACGCACTCACGTGGAGTGCGACATCGAAAACAATTTTAGATATCATGCCCCTAAAATTTCAATCCACGCACTCACGTGGAGTGCGACGGCGGGGAGGTAAAGATGAAGCAAGTAAAACTGATTTCAATCCACGCACTCACGTGGAGTGCGACGATTGTTCTTCCAGACTTTACTTGGTAACCTATAAAAAATTTCAATCCACGCACTCACGTGGAGTGCGACACTCTCCATCGGGATGCGCGGTGGACTATTGAGTTATTTCAATCCACGCACTCACGTGGAGTGCGACTGTGTAAATCTTGCAAAACATTAAATTCTACTAGCATTTCAATCCACGCACTCACGTGGAGTGCGACCTTTAGGCATATTCAAAAACATGTTCAACGGAGCGAATTTCAATCCACGCACTCACGTGGAGTGCGACTTTGCATAGTGGAGACAATAATGGTACTATTAAAATTTCAATCCACGCACTCACGTGGAGTGCGACAGCGCGCCTTCTAACCCCTTGCCCAGCATGGCTTCATAAGGCCAAAAGTGCGAACCTATTTCTAAGGTACTATAAGTCCCCTTGATTTACCACCTGAAATGGTTCAAACCCTTGTAGGACACGGGGTGCGAACCTCCCAGGGATTTTATGTGCGCTTGGGGTTCGCACCACTAGAAAATAAGAGGATTCTCCAGATCTAATGATGGCTTGGCACCCATATGTTCCACTTTGGATCTATAGTTGTTACCCAATTGATAAAATCGCAGGCTATTTTTTTCTTTATCTATTAATTGGATAAGCTCCAATTTTAAAGCAGTGAACTGAGCGGCATCGACGATGCACTCAAAAACGGAATTCTGTACCCGCTCCGTAATTCTGGCATGACTTAGCCACTTTACGGAGCCTTGCGGATCCCCCGTGCTTGACGTCTAAACATCATCAGTTATGTATATTGATCGATGTACAATGAACTATACTATTTTCAACAATTCGGCGGTCGTTGATCATAAAAAGGCGCTGTTCGAATCGCTATATAACTCAGATCCATTAATTTAAAGCGTCATTGACCCCAATGTCAAACGCCTCTTTACAACTGATGACAAAACACTCTATCACTTTCTCGTTCTTTATCGCTTTCCTTGCCTAAAGTATACACCTCTATAAAACGTTGCATAAAGGGGTGATCGGAATAAGCTTGTCCCTATGCTTTGACAACCCTGCGTGATGGCGCAAAGCGTTTCCTAATCTGTATACAATTTGCGGTATAGCCGCTTCGTGCCCTCTTCTCCTTAGTTATCCTTAATATACCATAATATGAACAGAGAGATCGAAACAGAAAAAAAGCCGAGTGAATTCGGGAGTGTATACCTGAAACCAACTCGGCTTACTGTGTTCTTTATTCTTTAATGAATTCTATTGTACTTCGCACGGTATCAATGGGACGTACTAATTGTTCGATTTCTGCCCGTTTAGGCTCTAAAAATGGAGGTAAAGATAATTTCTCCCCAAGCGTTTCGTAAGGCTCGTCCCCCATAAAGCCAGGACCATCCGTTGCGAACTCGAATAATATTTGCGGAGCCACTCTAGCGTATAAAGATTCAAAGAAGTGGCGGTTGACGTAACCGGAAGTATGGAATCCAAAACGGTCCATTCTCACGGTCCATTCATCTAATACGGAGCGATCCTCCACCCTGAACGCCGCATGGTGCACCGTGCCGTAACCTTGTCGGGATGAAGGAAGAATTGCATTGTATTCAACAATGACAGAGGCGCCATTGCCGCCTTCCCCTACCTCGAATAAATGGAACGAGCCCTCCTTCGCAGTCTCTTTGAATAAGAGGACCTTCTCCAGCATTTCTTTAAAGTAAAGTCTGCGATGCGAATAAAGACAGGACCTAAACCCGTAATCGCATATTCCAGTGGAATGGGCCCCTTTTGCCATGGTGTACCGGATTCCACGCCTTTATTCAATTCATCTGAAATCAGTTGATATTGTTGATCATCAAAATCTACGAAGGAGAGAGTTTTCTTGCCGAATTGCTCCTTAATCCCCGTATGCTTGACCTCTAACCGATCAAACCGTTTTACCCAATACTCCAGTGCTTCATCACGGGGTACACGGAATGAAGTCTTCGAAATCTCATTTGTACCGTGCACACCTTTCGGAATTCCGGGGAAGTCAAAGAAAGTCATGTCTGTTCCCGCGCTTCCTTTGTCATCCGCAAAAAATAAATGATACGTTTGAATATCGTCCTGATTCACCGTTTTTTTAACTAAACGCATTCCTAACACATAAGTGAAAAATTCATAGTTCTTCTCCGCACTGCTTGTAATGGCGGTTACGTGGTGGATTCCTTTTAGTGAGTTCATTTTATTTTCCTCCTTGAAAAGTTTAATACTCGTCGATCGGTTTGAGGTTTTTTTCAATTTCTGTTCTACGACCTTCCAAAAATGGCGGTAGATCAAGCTTTTCCCCTAGATGCTCCACTTCACCGTCCACTGTAAATCCTGGTCCATCTGTCGCAATTTCAAACAAAATTCCGTTGGATTCACGGAAATACAAGCTCTTAAAGTAATATCGGTCAACAATTCCTGAGGACGGGAAACCTCTTTGTTTCAATTGTTGTTCCCAGTAGGCGAGCTCGGAATCGTTTTTCACCCGAATCGCTAAATGATGAATGCTGCCGCGGCCCGGTTTTTCAGATGGACCGTCCAAATATTTCACAACGATCTCTCCAAAGACCTCTCCCTGAATGGATTGAAAAATCGCTTCTTCCTCAGTACGGCTGATCTCGGTGTAGCCAAACAACTCTGTAAGTATCGCTGCTAATAGATCCAGTCTTCGTACCGTCATTTCCACAGAGCCCATTCCTTGAATTTGATGCTCAGCCGGAACCTCGGACTTCTCCCAAGTTTGCCAGTGCCATACTTTCGCACCGTTCGAGACAAGAAGTACCATACGCAAACCTTCAGAATCCTCGAAATGTATTGCAGGGCGATGGGCATAAGTTGTCATGTCACTATGCTTTACACCGTGCTGCTCAAAACGTGCTTTCCAATAAGATAAACTTGCTATGGATGGTACGAGTAAACCGATTTTCGTGATGGCGTTTGTACCCCGATAAGTTTTCCCCACGGGTGGAATTTCAAAAAATGAAAGTTCAGTACCTGGGCTGCCTGTTTTATCTCCGTAAAATAAGTGATACATTGATGGGTCATCTTGGTTCACCGTTACTTTCACACGGCGTAAACCAAGCACATGTCGATAAAAGTGATTATTTTGGCTTGCGTTTTTGGTAATCATCGAAATATGATGATGCCCTGGAATGTTGTACATACATATTCCTCCACTTTTTATCCTCTGGTGACTTAGAAAGATAATGCTTATAGCAAGTTGCCGCTTTGGAATTGCCTTAAAATAATATATCTTAAATTTAAGACAATTGTAGTGCAAATACGTCTCTATGTCAATACGTGTTATATGCTGCCAAACACTACACAAAAGTAAACCTGTGCCCCTATTTACTGACTTGTTGAATAAGAAAGGCGGTGTCCCATTGGATCCGCCTCGAAATGATATGACATTATGCCGTATTCATTTGGTGCAGCAGCAGATATGGAATTCGTTTTCTCTTTGACTACTCTTCGCTTTAATCGCGTCGCAAGCAGCACCAGCATACTTCCGACTCCAATCCAAACTAGGGTCGAAACCAAGTCCCAAGACAATCCTTTCCCGAAGAAGAACAATTCTCGAAGACCTTCGACCATGAATCGCATTGGCAGCCAAACATAAACCCAATCCAGATGAAACGAAGGCATCATTTCCGGCGCTAGTGCCAGTCAGAGGTCCCCCGAAAAATAAAAGCAGCGCAAATACAGGGATACCTTACGGCACCATTAAATATCAAGTTTACGCGTAGCCATCCATTTCACGATTTCAGGATCGTTATGGGAAAAGAACAGGCTTTTACCCGTATCTAACGCAGCTATTCTTTTCATATCCTCATGGCTTAATTCAAAGTCAAAGATATTGAAGTTTTCGATAATTCTTTCCTTCCGCACCGACTTTGGAATCACAACAACGCCTCGTTGGGTCAACCAACGTAAAACCACTTGGGCAACGGATTTTTGATGCTTTTCAGCTATAGATACTAAAACTTCGTTATGAAAGAGGTCATTTCTTCCTTCAGCAAAAGGTGCCCAAGACTCGATTTGAACATTGTACTCTTTCATCAGTTTGGCACTTTCGATTTGTTGGTTGAAAGGGTGCGTTTCAACCTGATTTACGGCAGGGATCACTTCATTGCGAAGAGTTAAATCAAGCAGACGGTCATCTCTAAAGTTACTCACTCCAATTGCCTTGACCTTTCCTTCACGGTACAATTCCTGCATAGCCCGCCAAGAACCAAAAACATCACCAAACGGTTGATGAATGAGGTACAAATCCAAATAATCCAATTGCAATTTATGAAGTGATTTTTCGAATGCTTTCTTTGTGTTCTCATAACCCGTATCCTGAACCCAAAGCTTTGTCGTAATAAATAATTCCTCTCTGGGCACACCACTCCGTTTGATGCCTCTGCCAACCGCTTCTTCGTTCATATAAGAGGCAGCAGTATCGATTAGACGATAGCCTGCCATAATGGCATCATAAACAGCTTGTTCACATTCATTCGCATCTGGAATCTGATATACACCAAAGCCGATTATTGGCATTTCAATACCATTGTTCAAAATCACTTTTTCCATTTCATATCCTCCTGTTACATTCTTTATTCACAAGCCAACATCGTGCGAATGAAAGACAATGGCCGCCATTGTGCGCGGCAGCCATTTTGAAGATCAGTTTGCACCCACCACTGGATGAGGTACATACGGTTCTTCTACATACGCAATTTCTTCGGAAGTTAACTTCACCGCGAGCGCGCCGACCGCATCTTCAAGGTGTGACAACTTTGTTGCCCCAACGATTGGTGCTGTTACCGATTGTTTTTGCAACAACCAAGCGAGTGCGATTTGTGAGCGGAGAACTCCGTGCTTGTTTGCAAGTTCCGCCGCGCGATCTATAATCAATTGATCTGCATTTGCCATTGCATCGTATTTTCTTTTTTGCACTTGATCGGTTTCGGAACGATGTGTTATTTCCTTGCGATCACGCGTCAACCTTCCTGATGCAAGCGGGCTATATGGAGTTACACCGATTTTTTCTTCCCTACAAAGAGGCAGCATCTCGCGTTCCTCTTCACGATATATGAGGTTTAAATGGTTCTGCATGGATACAAACCGTGTCCACCCATTTTTCCCTGCGACATGAAGTGCCTTTAGGAACTGCCAAGCATACATTGCTGACGCACCAATGTACTTGCTTTGCCAGCCTTCACGACATCATGCATGGCTTCCATGGTCTCTTCGATCGGTGTCGTGTAGTCCCAACGATGGACTAGATACAAATCGACGTAGTCGGTTCCGAGTCTCTTGAGGACACTCCTTTGTGTGATTTGTTGACGATTCGGACGAATGATCATCTCATTAATCGCTACATTAGTCTGTTACTCACTCGCAAATGCAATAGCACCTTTTTGAAACAGCAGTTCGAGTTTTCTTTCATTATTCTTCTGGTTTAAGGGGTCCGTAAAAATATGAAGCCGTGGCTCCACCGTCAATTAGGAAATCAGACCCGGTGATGAAAGCTCCCTGTGGCATCATCAGCAGCTCAGCTACATTGGCAACCTCATCAGCTGTTCCAGGACGACCGGCAGGGCATTTTGCAAACATATTCTTGTAGAACTCTCCTCTTGGACCATTGAACTCATCTATTGCTAGTGGCGTTACAATAATCCCTGGAGAAATGGAATTGATACGAGCGCCTCTCTCTCCCCAACGTATAGATTCAAACATAACGCGTTTCACATTGCAGCGTTTCGCCATTTGATAAGCGTGCAGCGTATCCTTGATATTTTCTGGACGAAGGACTTCCAAACTAAGGAGTTCTTCAGTTGGTGTTGTTGCCAGCTGTTCATCAATCTCAATTCCCAATTGAGGCATTCTGTGTCCAGATTGACTGGAAATTGTCACACCAACGCCTCCAGGAACAATGACCTTACCTACTTCCTCCAGCAATACTGCGGTTGCGTACAAATCGACCTTTAGGATCATCTCAATAGGTGCTTGACTAGGGGACACGCCTGCTGCATTGATAAGAGCAGTGATTTCACCATACTTTTGACCTTCTGCAATCAAATTTATAATAGATTCTCTAGATGAAATATCCGTTTCCACAGGCTCTACATCAAATCCGGCTTCTTTCATAATTTTTGTAATAGCCTCAGCATTATCTAGGTTCTTATCACCAACAATAATTTTCTTACCGAAACCAATCCTTCTAGCTATCGCCATGCCAATCTGTCCAGCACCGGTCCAAAGTATAACTTCTTTCATTGCGTAACCTCCTCGCCAAATTCTAGAATTCAAAAATGAAACGGTAGTGCAGTAACATTCTTTCGTAGAATTATCACGAGCACTTAAGTTTCGTACGAACGTGTTTTGGCGTTTACGAGCAGGTGCCGTGTAAATCCTTCAATAAAAGGTTCCGTTCATTGAGACGGAACCTTTTATGAAGAATATGTCAACCTTAATTTCTCTTGTGCAACGTTTTCTCTTTCAACACAATCGTCTGTTCATATCGAACAATTTTATCATTAAGTCGTACTAACGTGCTCGCCATTTCCTCGAGTTTGGCCGCTAGCCGGTCTCGTTGCTCGACCAGTAGTTCCTTACGGGTGATGAGCGTGCTGTCTCCCTGTTGAAAAAGAGCCACATACTCGATCAATGCTTCGATAGGAAGCCCTGCGCTCTGCCTCATGCATTTGATAAAATCAACCCACTTGATATCTTCCTCCGAATATTCCCGATTGCCGCTTCTATTTCGGGTAACGGGAGGAATCAGTCCGATGCGCTCATAATAACGAAGCGTATCTTGGGAAAGCCCAAATTTCTCGCTCACTTCTGCAATCGTCATCGCCATACTGCCAATCACCTTCTTTTCCGTGTCGATAAAGTTTTCCTGTCATAAACGTGGTTTCACGGCTCCGACGACGGGGTGCGGCACATAAGGTTCCTCAAGCGATGCGATTTCTTCGGGCGTTAATTTGACAGACAGCGCCGGTACCGCTTCTTCGAGCTGGGACAAACTCGTCACGCCGATGATAGGTGATGTTACGGTCTCCTTTTGCAACATCCAGGCTAACGCGACTTGAACGCGGGGAACGCCGTGCTGAGCCGCGATGGCCGCAACCCGTTCCGCGATCGGCCGATCGGCCGTCATCATTGCATCATACTTCGACTTCTGCGCCTGATCGGTTTCGAATCGAGGAGTCGTGTCACCCGGATCGCGCAGCAACCTTCCGGATGCCAGTGGGCTGTACGGAATTACGGCGATCTTCTCTTCTTTGCAGAGCGGGAGCATCTCCCTTTCCTCTTCGCGGTACTGTAGGTTGTAATGGTTCTGCATCGATACGAACCGGGTCCATCCGTGTTTCTCCGCAACATGCAGAGCTTTGAGGAATTGCCAAGCGAACATCGCGGACGCACCTATGTACCTCGCTTTTCCTGCCTTAACCACATCATGCAAAGCTTCCATTGTTTCTTCAATGGGCGTATCATAGTCCCAGCGGTGAATTTGGTACAGATCCACGTAATCCGTCCCGAGTCGCTTCAAGCTTTTATCGATTTCACTCAAGATGGCCTTGCGGGAAAGCCCGGCTCCGTTAGGTCCTTGATGCATACGGAAGTGAACCTTCGTCGCTATGACGATCTCGTCCCGATTTGCGTAATCCTTCAAAACCCTACCCACAATTTCCTCACTCGCGCCCGTCGAATATACGTTGGCTGTATCGAAAAAATTGATGCCGAGATCAAGGGCTTTTTTGATAATAGGACGACTCCGTTCCTCGTCGAGAATCCAGGGATGCGTCCAACGGCTCGCATCGCCAAAACTCATGCAGCCAAGACAAAGCCTAGATACGTCCATGCCGGTATTGCCCAATTTCACGTATTCCATATCCATCGTTCCTCTCTCGATTGTGTGCCCATACATACGGCGATATTATCCCATATGGAGTTAACTCCAAGTCAAGCATCGATTCCGGAAAAACGCTAACACTGCGAAAGCGCCCATTTGGGTCAATTCATTTATAAATTTCTTTCCAATAGCACTCCTACTTGTTCTGCCATGACTTGTGTTGGATAAGGCATTCCATTTAGAATCCACCATTCTACTACCCCTACGTATGCCATTCCGAAAAATTGAACAACTATATCTTTGTTTAAATTCGAATTTTTACCCTTTGTTATGTCTTTGTCATTTTCGCCTTCTTCAATAAGCATTTCAAGCAGTCGAGTACGAAAGGAAGGGGCTCCTTTACCCTTTAACATCGATAAATAAAATGAAAGGAAAACTAAACATCTTCCAAAATGAAGTTTTAGTTTCCATTGCTCAAAAGCATAACAAAACATCTTCCAAAATGAAGTTTTAGTTTCCATTGCTCAAAAGCATAACAAAACAGTTGCCCAAGTTATTTTACGTTGGTTAACACAAAGAAAAGTCGTAGTGATTCCAAAATCTGTTCGTAAAGAAAGAATCGTCGAAAATTTCAATATCTTCGATTTCGAATTAAGCCAAGAAGAGATGGGAAAAATAGCTGAGTTAGATACAAAAAAAAGCTTGTTCCATACTGTTGGTGATCTTGAACGTGTAAAGATGTTAAATAGCAGAAAATTCAACATTTAATAAAAGGACTTTATCTTTAACCTACATCCCCACCTTTCAATTTAACCATCAGGAGGAAAACATGAACCAAACAAACGATATCGCAGAGAGAATTAACGAATTAGAAAACGTAAGGGCTCTTAGGGAGCTTGTTGATAATTTTTCGATACTTGCGGATAAGAAAGATGTCTGGAAGCAAACAGAGCTATTTACAAAAGATGCTACAGTGGATTCATATGTAAATGGTGAGTTGACTTCAAGTTTGAAGGGAACGCAAGAAATAGGAACTGCTTTTGAAGCCTACCTATCAAATTTCGAAATCGTTTATCATATCAATGGTCAACATGTCGTGTCGATTAACGGTAATCAAGCGCAAGGGACACTTTATTGCCGGGTAGACCTAATTAATTCAGTGAATGAATCAATTTCATAATGCATCGTTCTAAAAAACTGTAGACTAACCCGACTACAAATTTACAGTTCAAAAATTAAGCTACATCAAGCTGCAACTGACGGTTTATGCGATCACAAGCTAATTTTGT
>NZ_JBHSQV010000115.1:0-9311 GCF_042658665.1 Marinicrinis lubricantis | reverse complement strand
ATCTTAGTTAGCGTGTGCCTATGAAATTCTCGGTGTTTTTCTATGCATTCCGAGAAAAAACCTTGATCTTATGGGATTTTCGATCCCTTGTGTACCTATTTTGAGTGATTTACTGTCGAACTCGGGTTGAAAGAAAGGAAGAGGATGATGCCAAGCAAAAACGGGGACAAAACGAAGTCATTGTTGTTTCTGTTATACATTGCCGGATCCTGCATTATTATGGATCGACTGTTTTTTGGCTGACACAACTCCCTGCAGAAAGGAGCCATAGAAATGTTTTCTTGCCACCGCACATACAACGGAGGAATGCTGATCGTCACCGATATATCCAGCTTGGATCCAGCCTATTTGAAGCTCATCAATCGATATATGGATGTACTAAACCGGAAAGGAATAATCGGTACGGTCAAAGTGAACCTAGTGGAGTTAATTCGCATATTCGATGCTCCACTTTCTTCTACGGCTTAAGTAAAACAAATGATTGGATGAGAGAGCAATCGTGCTCTCTTTTTTTATGTCCAAAGGAGGGGAATAGAGATGATTAAAAAAGTATCGATTCAACTGAACCACCGCTTAATCTGCGGAGGAGTAGCCATCGTGGAACAGGATGGTGCCGAGTCGTGCATCTATTTCGACGTGGTGAAATGTGAGCCGTTGAAAGTCATCGTCGGCAACCGGGGGAAAGAAGTACCTGAATCCGACGCCGATGCGTACGAAAAAGTGCTGCTTGAGCTTTTTAAGAAGCATGATGTGCCGCTTAAGCTCGGAACATACTCCATACCAGCTTGAATGTGTAACAGGGGGAAATAGAAATGAAGAAAATGAAACGCAAAGTGTGCTTACTCATGAACCTTGGCGGGTTTGAGACCCGCACGAACGAACTTTTGGCGAAAGCATACGACTTGGGAGAAACCGTGTATTCTTTAACCGGCGAAGGGGTCGTTCCCATTTCAGGCAAGAGCACTCCTGTGCCCGTCAACGTGATGTCCCTCACAACCGGAGAACTCCATGTGTGGTCTTCTCCGCGATCGATACGAAAGACTTCAATCCGCCATTGTATGGCTACGCTGAGAGCGTTCCGAAGGTTTGGGTAGAACATGAAAAGCGGATCGGATATTCGCTTTATCTTGTATTGGACTATTTCTTGTTGAAGTAAGAAACTCCGATTCACGACAAGCGATACCTCACAACCGCTTTTCTCTTTGGTTAGATGAGTTAAAGCACAAACTTGCTGGGACATCAACGGCCAGATGATCAAATTTCACTTGATCTCTGCGCGGGGTAATAGAATTCAAACAAGTGACCCGAAAGTGCATACGACGGGGATAAAAAATATGACGATGTGAAGGAGGGAGCCCCTCTGCCGATTTTGGGTGAGGGGGTGCCCCTTCACTTTCGGTATGGGCAAATACATATGAGCAAAGCTGCAATATTCAAAGTACAACGTCTTTATGACCGCCGGCGCCAATTGAAACAATGTACCGTCATTGGCAAATTGCTGTCGCGATAAGACGAAAGGGGAGATAGAAAATGTCCGTTTCAATCCTCAACCAATCCGCGGTCAAAGAAGCGAAGAATGTCTACTACCGAACGTGTGATGCCGGACAGCTTTCCCAGAAGGATTTACTGATTGTCATTTTAGAGCCGATCATCCGGAATCGCTCGGTATCCGCTGTCGTGGACGATATGTTACAGAAAGGTCTTGCCTATCTCGGGACGCTGTCTGAATTTGAACTGTCCGTTATGTTCGAACTCGATGAACGTCAAAGCTTTCAGCTGATGGCTATCTTCGAGCTCGCCAAACGGATGAGTGTGGCGCCAAAACAAGACGAAATCATCATTCGAAGTCCGGACGATGTTCGGGATGCTGTCCAGGATCTGAAATATCTCGACCGTGAACATTTTGTATGTCTCTACCTCAACACAAAGGGACGCGTGATCGGTCGGGAGACCGTTTCCATTGGAACGCTGAATGCGGCGATTGTTCATCCGCGCGAAGTGTTCAAAGGCGCCATTCGAAGGGGGGCAGCGAGCGTTATATTCGCGCATAATCACCCCAGCGGTGTACCGAGTCCAAGTGCGGAAGATATCTCACTGACGGAGCGGTTGGCAGAAGGGGGAGAGCTTCTCGGGATCGAGGTGTTGGACCATATCATTATTGGCGGAAATGACTATTACAGCTTCAAAGAGCAGGGTACATTCCCGGGCCGATAAAGGAGGATATAGAAATGTTAATCTTATCGACTGAAATTTCCGGTTTTAAGCTGCACAAAACGAAGCAGTTATTTGAATTCGGCAAAGTCAACGAGATTACGGGAGGTAATGGAAAAGGCAAAACGTCGATCGTTACACCAGCATCTGTTTTTCAAGCTGCTCCACACTTCCCATTCCCTGCTGTCTGTCCGGCAGCCGGAAGAACACTTTTAATCATAAATCAACATGCAAAATTACCCGCTAAATCTGTTTTCATCAAACTCATCATTTCCCTTACATATCAACCCGCATGATTTCAGATCTGTCTTTCATCGCACTCTAGTTGATGGTGTATAGGAATGATTCGCTCCACAAGATCTACGCATTCGGTTTTTTTAACAGCTTTTATAAGTAATAATATGTCACCCGTGTCTTTGCTCTATACGGCAAAAGAAACTGGACTAGTCAAGGGCAGGCATCGATCAGCCCAACCAATTTGTCTAGCACGCTTCATACCTGCGCTTCATCCGCTATCAGCGCCTGCTGCCGCTTGCGATATTGCAGCGGTGTGTCGCCATTCATCTTTCTGAACAATTTATGGAAATTAGCCACCGGCCCAATGCCGGTTCGTTCTGCTATTTCAATCATCTTAAAATCTGTCTCACGAAGCAGCCGCTGGGCCTCTCGAATGCGAACGAGCTGTACGTATTCTGAGAAGCCGAATCCTGTACACTGCTTAAACTTGCGGCTTAGGTAATACGGACTGACAAAAAAGCGTTTGGCTACGTCCTTCAGCAGCAGCGGTTCTGGATAATGCGCCCCGACATATGCCGCAACCTCGGACATCGTTCGGTGTACTAATGAAGGCTGCACCTCGGGGTCTGGCTGTTCCGCCTGCGAGCGAAGAACGAGCAGCAAAAGCTGCCTGAGCAGCAATTCAAGCATCAAATCTCTTCCTGCGGCATCCCCCTTCGCTTCCGCAATCAGTTCCCGTACGAGCGTTTCCCCCTTGTACTGTACCTGGGGCGGAAGGACCACAACACCGCTTCGGCCCTGCAGCGGAAAGCCGGAAAGCAGCGATGCTGCGAAATTGAACACCACCCGCTCGTGATTCGGCACCCCTGTATCCACCGTCTTATGGAGCTCCTCCTTTTCAATAAACACGAAGCTTCCCCGTTCCACCCGATAGGTCCGATCGCGAATGAAATAATCCCGCTCCCCATTAAACAAGTAGTACAGCTCATATCCATCGTGCGAATGCTGACCCGTCATCGTAAAATAACCGGTTCGCTTCATATAATCGATCTGAATCGTTCCAGTGGAGTTATAGTAAACGTTCATACCAGCGCCTCCATCAAAAGTGCAAGATTTGCGACTTTTTATAGAAAAAGAGCAATAATTGTAGTCGATTATACCCTCTCTCTGCGATAGAGTAAAGTAAACGGACTTTACTTTTTTGCAAGGAAAGGAGACTTATTTATGAAAAAAAAATACGCACTCATTGGCACAGGCGGACGGGCAATCTTCTTCTACGGCTCATTGGCAAGAGACTTCCGTGAAACATCCGAGCTCGTCGCATTTTGCGATACGAATCAAACACGGATGAACTACGCAAATAAGCTGCTGCAGGAACGTTTCGAACACCCAGCAATCCCAACGTATAAGGCCCACGAGTTTGAGGATATGATTCAGCGCGAGAAGCCGGATACGATCATTGTAACGACGATAGACCGAACTCATCATAAATATATCGTCAGGGCGATGGAGCTTGGGTGCGACGTCATTACAGAGAAACCGATGACAGTAGACGAAGAAAAATGCCAAGAAATATTAGACGCAGTAAACAGAACGGGCAAGCAGCTACGCGTCACCTTCAACTACCGTTACGCACCACATAATACGAAAATTCGCGAGCTCATCATGAGCGGCGCGATCGGCGACATCCATTCCATACATTTCGAATGGCTCCTTAACACCGAGCACGGTGCGGACTATTTCCGCCGCTGGCACCGGGACAAGCGGAACAGCGGGGGCATGCTCGTGCACAAGTCAACTCACCATTTCGATTTGGTCAATTTCTGGCTGGGATCCCAGCCTCAAACCGTTTATGCTCAAGGCTCTTTGATGTTCTACGGCAAGGAAAATGCGGAGAAGCGCGGCTTAACTGATTTCTATAATCGTACACGCGGCAGTGAAATTGCGAAGAACGATCCATTCGCGCTCGACCTAGAGAAGAGCACGGAACTCAAGGGATTATATGCAGATGCAGAGCATGAGGATGGGTACTATCGGGATCAAAGCGTGTTCGGCGACGGCATTTCTATCGAAGACACGATGGGTGTCCTCGTTCGCTACAAAAACAAGGCGATCTTGACTTACTCTCTCAATTGCTATATGCCGTGGGAAGGATTCCAAGTGAATTTCAATGGCTCCAAGGGCCGCATCGAAATGAAAATCGTCGAGAAATCATATGTCAATTCAGGCGGGAAGAAGGAAGATGAGGGTGCCCTGAAGGCAAAAAGCATTAAGGTTATTCCCATGTTCGGTGAAGCGTACGAGGCAGAAATTCCTGAAGGAGTAGGCGGTCATGGCGGCGGCGATCCGATCCTGCTCAATGACATCTTCGGTGTACCGGAAGAAGATCCGTACAATCGTGCAGCGTCGCATGTCGACGGAGCGATGTCCATTTTGACCGGTATTGCTGGGAACATTTCTATGCGCACAGGCCTCCCTGTGAATGTAGACAGCTTAGTGAAGTTTTAAAGGTTGTGAAACGATAAAGACACCTAGATCGCATAACTAACATGCCCCCCTCAGAAATAGACATTGGACTGCTGCTCCGATGAATATGCATGGGGGGCCTTTTTATGACGTTCCTATGGAAGCAGCCCCTAAGTGACATGTAATACCGATCGCCAACGTTACGTTCACGATGGATCCTGAGTTTAGAAACTGCAGAAAGTCGGCATGTAAAAATCCTTCCCCAAAGCATGTATGCTTTTGTCAAATAGATAAAGCGATATAATGATATTAAACGATGTTTTTAGGGGAGGAGGTCATTCACGATGACGCCTTTTACACTACGTGCTATAGAGATCATCAAAGGAATTCCTAAGGGTTCTGTCATGACCTATGGGCAAATCGCTGCACTCGCAGGCAATCATCGGGGAGCTAGACAAGTGGTTCGAATTCTGCATTCATCAAGTAAAGCCTATGCCCTGCCTTGGTTTCGTGTCGTTAATGCTCGTGGAGAAATCGCGCTTAAAGACGATATCGCACGAAGCGAGCAAGCCTCCTATCTCAGAGATGAAGGGATCGAGGTAAGCGACACAGGGAAGATCGATTTGGAGAGATACCTCTATATTCCTTAGTTTTATCTTGCCGTATCTATTTCTTGCAAAGGATAGATTTTACAGCCAGCCGGAAAATTCAAGAATAGCGGGTTTCGCCGATTGCGTCTCGGATTGTAATGCCTTCTTTCGCCAAGCTCTAGGCGACGTTCCCATCAGTTTGGCGAAGCATCTGTTGAAGCTTGAAACAGATTGAAAACCAACCTTTTCAGAAATAGAAAGAATCGAATCCTCCGTACTTCTCAGTAGCTTGCAGGCTTCATCAATTCGCGTGCTGTATACAAAATCCAAAGGTGAAGCACCCATGATTTCACGAAATTTTCTTCGGAAGTGAGTGGTGCTTAAATGGCAAAGATCTGCTAAATCATCGATAGAGATGGGTGCCATATAGTTGTTATAGATATACTCCAAAACCGGAGAAATGACCAAAGTGTCTCCCAGCTTATGATCTGTTTTTTGATCCATCCGTTCTTCCTTCTTCGAATAGATTCTTAGAAGTTCGATATACAGGGACAATAATAAACCGTGTGCACTTTCCTGATAGTAAGGTTTTTGCTGCTTTAATTCATCTACGATTGCTGATGCAAGCATATAGACCTTAGGATGCTTGTCCTTGCCTAAGATACAGCTGGAGGCCTTCATGTTTGGCAATGGCCGCTCAAAATTGTCATCAGAGCTTCTAAACAGATGATTAAAGAGCTCCTCAGGCGAAAAAAAGATATATGACCAAAGACTAGCGGTATGGGGAGAACTGTAGGTCGTATGGGGAAGATATCTAGGTATGCAGGTAACATCACCGGCCTTAAAGGGTATGGGCGTCCCCTCCACCTCGATGAAACCGCTGTCAGAATGGCATATACCAATCTCCAAACAATTATGAAAATGGAGATGATCGCTTTTAATTTCGGAAATTCTCCAGCGTTCTCCATCTAAGAGCAGTACAGGGAATTGACTGGGCAAGCTGTAATGGCGGTATTCAATGACAGGCTTTTTCTTCCTGGGCATAACAGATACCTCCTGTCCTTTCAACTGAGTTCGTCTTTCGCCTTTCGCTGCATATGTAACTTTCATTATAAAGCAGATTCAACCTAATATCATCGGGAAAATGGTTGAAATTGCATAGTATTTCTATGAAAGTGATTAGATTCGAACCTTATTGTTTTTTACAATGAAGGTTGGAAGTATTGCACCAACCTCATGTCATCATTTTACCGTTTCAAGAGAGGGGAAACGACATTGAAGATAGATTATGAGAGAGAAGAAATTGTAAAAGTCATCGATCGAGTTGTAAGAAAAACCATGACAATGGATTTAACATGGGAATGGCCATGCGGTGTGGCTTACTACGGTGTATCCAGGGCTTATAAAACAACAGGAAATAAAGATTATTTGGATATGCTCAAACAATGGACCGACGAATATATCGATATGGGCTTGCCGGCCTGGACGGTGAACACATGTGCCATGGGGCATATGCTGATCACATTGTATGAAGAAACCGGTGAACAAAAATATTGGGATATTGTGATGAGCAAGGTGGACTATCTTCGTAATGATGCACTTCGGTTCGGAGATCATGTCCTGCAGCATACCGTATCGGTTGCCAATGATTTTCCGGAACAAGCTTGGGCAGACACACTGTTTATGGCAGCATTTTTCATGCTTCGTGTAGGAAGCAAACTGCAGGATGAGGATATCATTAACGATGCCTTGAACCAATATTATTGGCATATTAAATATTTGCAGGATCCTAGAACCGGTTTGTGGTACCACGGCTACAATAACGTACATAAGGACCACATGTCCGGATTTTTCTGGGGAAGAGCCAATGCTTGGGCGGCTTATACCATGTCCCAAGTGAAATCCCTTCTAAAGGAATGGTACTTATACCCTCAGTGCATGGATATTGAATGCTCGCTTCGGGATCAACTGGCGGCATTGAAGCTGGTACAAACGGATAATGGTTTATGGCGAACGATCCTGAATGATGAGGAAACGTATGAGGAAGTATCCGCATCCTGTGGAATTGCAGCTGCCATGGTAAACAACCATAATCCGCTGCATACGAAATATGTGCAAAAAGCATTAGAAGGTATTTTATACAATATCAGTGAAGATGGACGTGTCCTTAACGTTTCCGGCGGGACTGCCGTCATGAAAGATAGAGATGGCTATAACAACATCCCTAAAGATTGGATACAAGGCTGGGGTCAAGGTCTGGCACTGGCATTTCTATGCGATATCTTGAAGTAGGATAGCCGCTCAAATTCATGATTTAGCGAAAATCCACACCATTTAAAATAATGCCCCAACTCTTATTGAGCTGGGGCATTGTCGTTACTATATAACAACCTTATTTCCGTACCACCTTATATCCTTTATCCTCCAGAAGTTTTACGATTCCATGCTCACCCAAATAGTGAGCTGCGCCAACCACGATGAAATACTCTTCGTTATTGCCGTCTTTCAGGTAACCGTCGATTTTGTCAGCCATGGCAATGTTCCGGTCAATCAGCATCGCTTGGTTGTACTCCTCATCACCAGAAATGCTGTTGGTCAATTCGAGCAGAGCCCCTTCATCACCTGTTTTCCACATCTCGGCCATTAGGTCGGTTTGATCATCAATGACATCAAAGTTATCCAATACCGTGTTAAGGTTTTTCTCCTGCAGTTCATTCGAGAAACCATCAAACATGTTCAGCTGGGATTCATAAGACTCCAGCTCCACAATCGGCATTTGACGTTCCAGCGCTTTTTGGATGAAGTACAGGTCAATGCCTGCCTCTGATGCATAACCGGCATCCATCGCTTTCAAGCTGCTGATGGTTGACTCCACAACCCAAGGTTTGAAAGTATCCATCATGTTCGGCTCCATTCCATGCTCCTTCAAAATCTCGCCCAGCTTCGCATACGTCTCAGCGGATATGTGATCCTTTAGAGTTGTTCCATCCTGGTACATACCCAATTCCAGGATCAAGTTCTGTTGTTCTTCGTCAGCCGCTTTGCTGAGATCGATTTCTACGCCCAGATAATCTGACTCGGCAAAAGCTTCTTCAAATTCCTCGCGCAACGGGTAGAAGCTGTCATCCGCAATATGCATGGAACCTACCAAATATACGGTGTTGCCGTTGCTTTCGACTTCCCACATAAAGCCGCGTCCGCCAGTCTGGGCGGTCTCCGGTGCTATACCTTTGGTTACTAGTACAACCGTGCGGGTTGCTGCATCCCAGCTAACTTCGTAACCTGCTGCATCCCCAACGATACGAATCGGTGCATAAGTGACGCCATGGATGCGCGTAAGCTTGCTTTTCAGTGTGATCGTTTTACCGTTCACCACGGCAGTAATCGTGTCGTCTGTCACTCCTACGAGCTTCGCGTTCAGGGCGTCAAGCGTAGTGCGCAGCGGCACCAGCGTTGTTCCATTATCGATGATCGGTGCGTCGGCAGCATACTCAATCGCCTGATCATTCACCTTAATCAACGTTTGCTGCGGAGCAGCCAAGGTTGGCGCTGCGGAAGCAAGTAAGCCTACAGAGAGAGTAAGGGATAAGAGCTTGCGTTTCCAATTTTTCATATGTAGTAATCTCCTTTATCTATAATGTAATTATAATATGAACACTTCTTATGAAATGAAGGTACCTGAATCAATTTCATAATGCATCGTTCTAAAAAACTGTAGACTAACCCGACTACAAATTTACAGTTCAAAAATTAAGCTACATCAAGCTGCAACTGACGGTTTATGCGATCACAAGCTAATTTTGTGCT
>NZ_JBHSQV010000114.1:0-8539 GCF_042658665.1 Marinicrinis lubricantis | reverse complement strand
GAAATCACGAAAGTGCTGGCAAAAAAAAAGTACAAAATCGGTGAAAGGCAACCCTCACTCCAAAACCGCACTATGTGAGGCTGCATGGGCCGCCTCGAAGACACGAAACTGTTCACTGTCCGTTAAGCGCTGCAGCCAAGTATTCGCATCATACTTCTCCTTGCGGCTGTCGATCCATCCGTAGCATAATGCGCTTTCCAGTGCCTCTGCATAAGAAACCGTTGCCGTATCCGATCCCTTTTTCGCAATATGTACGAACACACCCGGTGCAGAAGCATGATTATGCTCAAGCCAATGCTCAAACTCTTCCTGCGTGCTGAATAATAGAATCGGCAATTCCCCGGATTTCCCCACCTTGTTCACCTCATAACAAGATTTGATATCCCTAGCATAGCATCATTTACTGATCATGGATTGTAAAAAAGCGCCACAGCAAGTTATATCGCAACCATCATGACCGAGTCAGAACGTACGCAAAATGCTGCAAGGCCGTCTGTGAATGACAGTAAAAAGTGGTGCGGCTCATGTGAAACATTTCGGCGAGTTGGTTCTTATTCCGATCCTTCTGTATATAGACGGCACGTAATATTTGCTGCTCCAACGGAGTTAGCGGACTACGAGGCTGCTCTGCTGCAAGAAGCTCTTGTACTTTCCTTTGAATCACGGTCCCCGCCCAATTCAGCCGCTTCGTGACGGAAAGCTGCTCAAGCTCGCGTATATTAAATAGATGCTGGAGTATCTGCTTCGCCTCACTTCCGTCAATATCCACAACGGCCTCATTCGACTGCTGAGCTTCTAGCTCCTCCGTGACAGGACTCGTTTGCTGAATCACGAGCTTCACCCACTCATCAAAAGTGGTTTGCCGGAAATCCAGCTCCCATTTCGTGACAATCGTTTCATCGAAAGGGCCGAATTCGATTGGAATAGAATCCCTCTGCTTAAATCCTAGAATCGGCAGCAAAGAATTGAGATGCACATCGGCTGTAACGATAATCCCTCTCAATCCGCTTGTCATATGTATCAACCACTGCTGCATAAGCAGCGCGCCAAGCTCTTCCGAACGGTAAAGCGAATGTCCTACATCCACAGCCGCTAATAATACGCATAGCGTATCTGGTGTATCTGGTGGAAGAAGACGTAGCTCCTCCAAATCCTCTCCTACAATCCCCAACATTCCAGGTGCGTATCGTTCCAGTAAGGATAAAGTCATGGCATGAAGCCATATCCCCGCGCAGAAGGCGAGCGGTTTACCCACTTCATCACGCACAACACAAATTCCCTCTGGACTATGTACCGCAATATCCTCAAGGAGTTCATGATAATCTTCAGATTTGGCGAACTCCGACTGCCAATCGGACTGATTTATCGATGCGGCCAAAAAACGATGTAAATAAGGCAGATCCTCCGGTTGGAACCGGCTGTCTTCATTAGGCTTATAACGGGAAGAAAAATTCACGTACGCATGAGCGGAAGGAAGGAATTCCCTATAAAGCTCCAGCACGTGAGACGCGATGCGCCTCTGCAGACGTTGGTCTACCGTATGGAAAAGCTCAGCCAGCCGCTGGAACACCTTTTGGCGAAGATCTTTAAACTTATCTGGGGCCCTGCGCGCATAATCGTCTCGCAGCAATCGAGATACGACATGATGTAAGGTCAGACCTTGGGGTGTAGGTCGGACAAATGACAGCCCGCTAAGCAGGTGATACTCTGTGGAAGTGATCGGCAGCTCCAAGAAATGATTGATCATCGTCTGATCGGCTGCAGGCAGCAGCGATAGAACCGTTAATGCGTCATAATGTACTGACGAAGCAACCTCTCTGAGCAGCTCGGCGCTCAATATCGTCGGAATTTCATCGTTCTCCATCGCCCCATCTTCTTGAGAACGCAGTAAATCAACCGTTAGAGCCAGGAGCAGAGGATGGCCCTCGGAGTTTTGTGCGATATCCACCTGAACATCGGCAGCCAAACCGCTTCCCTGCAAATACTCATGAACTTCTTCACGCGTAAACAGCTTTAATGGAAATCGTTGTATACGATTTCTCCAATATGGATTCATCCGCCATTTGGCTGGCAGCTCGTTTCGGGAAGCCATAATGAGAAGCATCCCGGTAGACCGAAGCTGAGGGAGGAAGCTGGAGAGAAGCCACCCCTCCAGTCTTTCTAATCCTTCGCCAGTTATCTATCAATAGAATCGTTCGCTGTCGCGACAATTCAGAAATAATATATAGCAATAATGGAGTTGCCGGATCTCTTTTTCTTCCATATTCACTTTCCAACCCCATCTCAATACCGGACAAAAAAGAAGCAGACGTAGGCAGATCGACTTGCCCGTCCAACCATAATGTCAGCAGAGAAGCTTGCCTTGACATCGCAGCCATCTCCATCAGAAGCGTCGTTTTGCCTATGCCGCCGATCCCGGAAATCGAAAAAATTAGTGTCTCAGGGCAAGGATTTGTCATCCAATGCTCCAACCGCTCCAGCTCTTTATCCAATCCAATCACACGCCGGTGGTCGAAGCTTTTTTCTTTAGGCACTTGTTTCATTCCGCACTCTTCTTTCCAGGGATAAATTTGAAACAAAAATGAAACATTGGGTATACCCTTTATACTATATTATGAAATATATCGATAAAACTCTAGTGTTACGTAACGGAGGAATATGAAGTATGAGAAGATTGTCCGCAATGCTAGCTTCGTTCATTATTTTGGCTATGGTGAGCCAAACCATGCTATACACCCCAAGGGCCTATGCAGATGCAAGCCCGTCACCTCCTCCCATCTTGGATGGTTGGGTCCAGATATCTACACCTCAGCAGCTCCTTTATGTAGACGAACATCAAGAGCAATATCTCTCCCAGAATATACAATTAATGAACTCTATCGATCTATCCGGTTATGAATGGATCCCTTTAGGAGGCAATGACTATGATAGTTTTAGCGGTACGTTCGATGGGAGAGGTTATCTGATTTCAGGAATTACCATCACAGACAGTAATCTGAAGTACGCTGGATTCTTTGGACTCGCTTCCGGAACCATTCAAAATCTCGGTGTCGAAGTTGACATTGACAGTGGCTTTATTACAGGTGGACTAGTCGGATGGCTAAGCGAGGGAAGTATCGATCGTTCCTATTCGTTTGGAAGCGTAAGGAGCAATTATGGCAGCACGACGATCACCGAAACAGGCGGATTGGTTGGAGGGGCGACCCATTCGACGATATCCCGTTCCTATTCCACTGCTTCCGTTGTTGGAGCTACAGCAAATAATATCACTGTGGGAGGCTTGGTTGGAACGATCGGAACAAGTACCATTCGTGACTCCTATGCAAGAGGTTCCGTCTCTAATGAACAGCATCTTTCTCATGTTTGGTCCGCCGGCATAACCACATACACCATCAATGGAACCATCCAAAACACTTATGTAACCGGTCATATCGATACTCCAAGTACCGGCATAAATGTCATTTACAGCGGCCTTGTGTCTGGCTTCTATATGAATAGTTCCGTTCTCAGCTCCTTTTTCGATACAGAAACTACCGGACAGACAATTGGAATTCAAAATAGCTCTTCCGACAATGATACGAGCGGTGCTGCAGCCAAGACCACAGCGGAAATGCAGCAGCAATCAACCTATGAGCTTGCGGGCTGGGATTTCACGGACACGTGGACCATTCATCCGGATGTGAATGATGGCTATCCTTATTTGAGGCCGTCCATTCTAACAACGACATTGCCGGACGCCGTGAAAGATGCCCCATATTCTATGTCTCTTGCGGCATTCGACGGGGCAGCAAGCGGGATAACCTGGAACGCGATCGGTTTGCCGAACGGCCTGACACTGAGCAGCTCCGGTATGCTGCAGGGTATACCTGAAGAATCGGGTACTTTCAATATACACATAACGGCAACCGATGCCGGCTCTGCCGAGGCCAATGCCACCCTTCTGTTAACCATTAGGGAAAAAGCACCGGATATTGCAGCATTCATCACATCCGGATCTACAAAAGTCACGGCAGTGCCAAATCAACCGAATCATACTTTTGCTTACAAGATCAACAGCTCCCCACCGGAGCAGCCATTCGTCGGTGATTCTCTTCCAGCAGACGCATTCGCTTATTTGATCGGCAGCGATATTCCGAATGTGAGTTCGGGCAGCTATCTTACCGTCTACGAGGTCGATAACCTGCTGCACATTCAGGCTTGGCGCAGCATTCAGCTGGAGCCCGCCCACATTTTTGAGGATATTTCGGAACCAATTACCGTAGGTACGGTTACAGGGACAGTATACGGTGAACAACATCATCCGCTGTTCGGTGTGATGATATCCATCAATGGAAGTCAGACAACGACCGACAGTGAAGGAAGGTTCACAATGCATGACGTCGCCGAAGGAGCGCAGACTATTACGATCTCTGCTGCCGGTTATCAGACGAAAGAGATCAGAGTGAATGTCATGGCGGGAGGAACGATCGATACTGGGAACATCGTATTGACCTTACTACCAGCGACTTCTCCTGTTGGTACGGTGACTGGAACGGTATACGGCTCTGGAAATAACCCGCTGCCCGGAGTATTCGTAACCGCCGATAACATACAATCGACAACCGACAGCCGAGGCAGTTTCATATTGAATGACATCACCGATGGTAGCCATACGATGACTTTCACCGCGGCTGGCTACCAGACAAAAAAAATCCAAGTAGACGTCACCGCAGGGGGAACGGTCGATGTTGGCCGAATTGTGATGACCACCGTCGTTATGGACGAAGATATCCCTAATGTCATCCTGGCGCCGTCTTCATATTCCAATATGAATGTTAAAATGAACGGCAAAGACGTCAGGGTTAAAATCGTAGAGGAAACTGCCAATGATGGACGTCCCGTCACACGTCTCATCTTAGACGCATCTCAAGTGCTTGCACTGTTCGATTCGAATCCCATCGCTGTATTAGAAGTGGACCATACGGATCCGATCATCAAAGTCGATCTGCCTTCGGCGGCAGTGCAGGATGTGCTGCGGAACGATCCGAATTCGGCATTGCTGTTTCGGGTGAACGAAGCAAGCATTACGCTTCCGCTCCACATCTGGGAAGGGATTTCTAACGAGGCAATCATAACAGCAGCTATTTCGAAAGCATCAGAATCGACTAGCAGCGAAATAAATGCGAAGCTACAAGAGAAGGAGATTTTGATGCTGGCTGATCCTATAGATTTCTCTTTCTATATCGACGATAAACCGTTCAGTGACTTCGGAGACACCTATATTGAACGAACGATGACACTCGATTCGAATGTGAATCCTGACACATCCACAGCCGTATGGGTAGATGAGAACGACGAACTACATTTCGTTCCCTCCGTTTTCCAAACGGGACATGGCGAGGCGACCTTAGTCACGATGTATGCTCCGCATAACAGCTTATATACCGTCGTTAGTTCTAACCGAAGCTTTACGGATATTCAAGGACACTGGGCACATGAAGAAATTGAAAAACTGACGAACAAACTGCTCCTGTATGGTGTTTCGCAGGAACACTTTGCACCGGATCGGCAGGTAACTCGCGCTGAATTTGCAGCGATGCTTGTCAGATCGCTCGGACTAATTGAGAAGTCAGGGGTTTCTTCCTTTGTTGATGTGCAATCGGAGGCTTGGTACGCGGAATCCGTATTGACGGCACATGAATCCGGACTCATCTACGGAGATGAAGACGGGGCTTTTCGGCCGAATGAAGCCATTACTCGTGAGCAAATGATATCTATGATGGCAAGAGCGGTGAAATTTGCCGGCAGCCTGCCGCAAACGACAAATCGTTCCGTGCTGGAACCATACACTGACGCTGGCGATATAGCAGAGTGGGCGAAGGAACCGATGATTCAGCTGTTGGAAGCAGAATTAATTCAAGGCGTATCCGAAACAACCTTCGCTCCCAAAAAACTAGCCTCACGCGCCGAAGCAGCTGCTGTGTTGAAACGAATGCTGCAATATCTGCAATTTATCAACGAATAAGCCACATTGCATGTAGATCATTGCCAATTCAGCGATACTAATTCATGACCGCTGACTTGGCTTTTTTCAGAAATTCATCTCGATCAAAACGCCGCTAGTGCTTCACTAGGCTGCCTCGGAATTGGCGAACTTGCCAGATGAGGATGATGCAAGTACATAAGAAAACAGGGATAGCTATAGCTTGCGAAGTAGAAAGCGCGCCGACGCTGCCCCGTATGACATCTCCGCGGAAAAACTCAATGATAAATCTTCCGACACTATAGATCAGCAGGTACATTCCAGCAATGAATCCGTCCGCTCTTTTTCTTCTGGCTAACGCCAGCAAAATGAAAAATAGCATAAAGTTAAAAACACTTGAAAATAGTTGTGTAGGAACGAGCTTCACATCATGAGGAGCAAAATGAGACTCATGATAGGTGATACCGAGCCAATGATCTGTCTCTTCTCCATAGCAGCAGCCTGCCAGGAAGCAGCCAATTCTGCCAAACCCTTGGGCGAGTGCAATTGAAGGAACAAACAAGTCCAGATGCCGTAAAAAATGAATTCGCTGCTTCTTGCAATACAACCAGCCTGCTGCTATCCCTCCAATCATTCCTCCGTAAACAACAAAACCGGAAGAAAGATCCAGCAGCATCTTGGGCTGTTCTACAATCGCTTCGATTTGGGTGATCCAATACAGCAGCTTTGCTCCGACAAACCCTCCGAACAACCCCCAAATGATCAAACCGTAAATAGGGGAAAGCTCCATCTTTCTTTTTTCAGCTCGATAGACCACGACTTTATAAGCGATTAAAACGCCGATTGCAATCATGAGACCGTATGCGTGGATCGTCAAGAGACCTAAATGGAACAATTCATTTTTCATATACATTCACCTCAACTAATATTAATTCATCACCAATACTACAACGTGTAGTATGGTTATTCAAAAAGAAGAGATTAAGAACTCCCGCTTATCGTGAAGAAAATCAGCAATAAACCAAAAAGCAGCATAGGCCGAACAATCGCCATGGGGACTTGAATCTTCTTTTCGGGTTCGAGCACCTGCATGATTCGATAGGACATCGCCGCTTCCGCAAAATGAACCCCAACTTCGCTTTTTTGAATTCCGCCAGCAGCGGTTAGCTTGAACAAGACACGGCCTAAATAATATTCCGTTCCCATCTGCTTGATCGCGAAACGGTCTGCGAGCAATTCCTTCCATATCTCAAAATATCGGAAAATCACCCGTATTGTAGGCAGATATCCGAAACCTTCGGTACATAAAGTCATGATAAACAACTTGAAATTATCCCGATTACTGAGGTGAAATCTCTCATGAAGCAGGATCGCTTCGATTTCTTGTTCATCAAACCTTGAAAATAGTCCACTCGACACCACAATCTTCGATCGCAGCATGCCGATCGTTAGCGCGACGAAGTCATCGTCCTGAGTGACGATCATTTCAATTCCCCATGAACGGTACTTATCCTGAAGATGCCTTGTCAACGCTTCATGAATATTACACCGAAAGTGCCTCATCCACTTATAGGACATAATCGATTGCCTGACCATTCGCCAACCGATCCGAATAAAGGTGAAAAGTATCATCAGATTCAAAAGAATGGCAGCAGCCATTTGGTACATATCCCAAGTTCGAAATGATGCGCTGCTAAATTGCTTGACGAAGGTGATGCCCATCATCGTGACAAGGGTTACGCCAAGCATCAACATGACGGAAAAGAGCAGCCTTACTTTTATTTCTGGCTTCATGGCAATTTACCGTTTTTCATTTCAATTAATTTCGTCTCCAAGCGCTTAATCAGCTCCGGATCGACATCATCCAACGCATCCACCATATGGTTAACGACAAGCCCACCATATTCTTGGACAAGACTTTGGGTTAAAGCCTTCGTTTGTTCCATCAAAAACTGTTCCTTTGACTGTATAGGCGAAAATTTCGAAACACGATTTCTCCCGCCTCCAACGACTGCTTTCGTTAAATGCCCCTTATCCATCAGCCTGTTCATCACGGTCATTACCGCATTAACAGAAATGGAGCTTTCTTGGCTTAAAATCACTTGAACTTCTTTGATGCTTAAATCGCCGGAAGTCCATAAAATATCCATAATTCTAGCTTCTAGCGGCCCAAAAAAACGATTTAACCCTTCTTCAGCCATATTAATTTTTTTAATTTGTACCATGCTTCACCTCCAAGAAACTCCATACTACGAATTGTAGTATGGATATGTTTTCCATGTCAATCATGAATTTTACAATCACCCAGAAAGTGATTTTGGAATCAAATGGAGAAGGTATATTCTCTGATACCTCTCACCTCTATTTTCAAGTGGGTCATTTCGAATGAAATGATGGATGGCTTAGCGAGATATCCGGACTTATTTACTCAACTTTCGCAGCTTGGAATAGCAGATAAGCCTTGATGTAATTGGGTAAAGCAGAGATCCATTGCTGTAATTGACACTGAATCAGAGTGGAAAGCTTTTTCCCTGCTTTTGAAGCGACTTCGTGGATCAGATCAAGCAGTTGTTGTAA